>DASXIL010000065.1:0-4392 GCA_036497985.1 Candidatus Angelobacter sp.
GTTCGGTAATGGGCATTTCAACCCGATATCTCTTAGCCAGGCCGAGCGCGGCATTTGTTGTAAGAACACCTTCTGCCACCATGCCGTGCATGCCGGCGATAATCTGTTGCAACGGCTGTCCTTGCCCAAGGGCCTCGCCAACGCTGCGGTTTCTCGATAGGCCTCCAGTGCATGTGAGCACCAGGTCACCCATGCCGGAGAGGCCAAACATGGTTTGCGGTTTAGCGCCGCACGCCACCGCGAGACGAGTGATTTCGGCCAGCCCCCGGGTGATGAGCGCAGCCACTGAATTATGGCCCAGCCCCAGGCCGCTGCACACGCCTGCGGCAATCGCAATTACGTTTTTAAGCGCACCGCCCAGTTCAACTCCGATGAGATCATCATTCATGTAAACGCGGAAGCTTGGGTCACTAAAGTCTTTTTGCACGCGCGCCGCCAGGGAGCTATCGGCAGAGGCGACCGTAACGGCAGTTGGGTGCTTTTCCGCCACTTCCTTAGCAAACGATGGGCCGCTGATCGCCCCGATCTTTGGTTCAAATCCACAGAACCGCCCCACCACCTCATGAATAACCTGGCTCATGCGCAGCAAAGTGTCATTTTCAATGCCCTTGGTGGCGCTTACAAAAAGCATATGCGGCTGAAGCCACTGCGCCATATGCTCAAAAGTCCGGCGGCAATGGTGCGAGGGCATTACACTGACGATAATTTCCACGCCGGATAGAGCTTCCTTAAAATCGTTTGTTGCAGTGATAGAAGCGGACAGTGGGCAGCCGGGAAGAAACAGATCATTGGTCCGCGAGCGAGCGATGCTTTGCAGTACTTCTTTTTCGAGAGCCCACAGGCGCACTTCATGGTCACCGCGACGGCCCAACACCATGGCCAGGGCCGTACCCCATGCTCCAGCGCCAATAACGGCTATCCGGCTCAAAGCTGCTTCTCCGCGACCTGAGACTTGCTCCCACCGAATCGATTCTCAGTTCCCGCAAGCAGGCGGCTGATGTTCTGGTGATGCTTGAGAATGATGATCAACGAAACGCCGGAAGCAAGAAGCAGTGAGAGCCAGTCAGCGTTCTGCATGAAGTATGCGGCGACTGGGAAGGCAATGGCGCCCAGAATCGAGCCGAGAGACACGTAACGGGTGACTGCCACAACAAGAATGAAAATCGCCAGAGCAAGAAGGATGGCTTTGGGAAACAAGACACAGAAAACGCCCAGTGCCGTGGCCACACCTTTGCCGCCTTTGAAGCGCAGCCAAACGGGAAAGACATGGCCAAGAACTGCGCAAAGTGCTGCCAATGACATTAGGCGCAAAATCGGAACGCAGGGATGTTGGACGAAGTCGCCGCAGAGATTGTATTTTGATGCAGCAATGAGAGCGGCTAACCACACCGCCAAGGCTCCTTTGATCGCGTCCAGTGCCAGTGTGGCGATGCCTAATCCTTTTGCCCCGGAGCGAGCAACGTTCGTAGCCCCAATGTTTCCACTTCCGGTTCGGCGGATGTCTTCGCCACGAAAGATGCGCACCAGCAGATACCCAAAGGGAATCGAGCCAAGCAGGTAGGCGACAACGGCGACGATGAGGTAAAGGATGATCACTATTGCGAGCGCTATCCCAAAACGAAACGTTCCAACTTTGTATATTTCGATCCGCCTTTTTGCGGTTGGCTCTGGTACAGAAAAAATTCGCGCGCAGTCATTGTACCGAACTGTGGTGGTGGATCAGCCAGCAGCGGGCGTAACTCGCGTAGAGGGCGCGAACTCGTCCGCGCCAACGTGAGATGCGGGTGGTAGGTCTTGGTTTCGCCCGCGAACCCAAGCCTTTCAAGAGTGGTGTCAATTGTTGACGCCAGATCTGGCAGGCTTTTGCCACCGTCTACTCCGACCCAGAAGACCCGTGCTGCCTTTGGGTTAGGGAAGAATCCCACGCCTTCAAAGCGTACTTCAAATGGCGCGCTTTTGATCGACGCCAGTGCGGCTTTTATCTGCTCCACCACGGCATCATCGACATGCCCCAAAAACTTCAACGTGACGTGCAGGCCTTCTACGCGCGCCCAACGAGCCTCAGGCGCCAGCGCGCGTGCTCGTTCCATGTAGCTGGTTAGATGAGCGCGAACGTCAGCAGGAATATCCAGTGCAATGAAGATGCGCATGTTACATCAGCTTGCGGCGGACCATATCCAGGGCCTGCTGCGTGGCCCAATGGCGTATGCGGTCGCGGTCGCCGGGAAATGTACGCTCAATGACTTCTGTATGGCTGCCGTCAGCCAGCGCATGGAAGACAAGGCCCACAGGTTTTTCATCCGAGCCGCCCGCCGGCCCGGCTACGCCGGTGATGCCTAGGCCAAAACTTGCCTTGCAATTATTGCGAATGCCTTCAGCAAGCGCAGCAGCAACTTCGCGGCTAACGGCGCCATGCTCAGCTATCAATAGAGGCGGCACTCCAGCCAGAGCTGTCTTCACAGAATTTTCATAGACCACAGCGCCACCGAGGAAGTAACGCGAGCTGCCGGGAATGGAAGAGATCCTCTCAGCCAGCATGCCCCCGGTGCAGGATTCAGCCACGGCCAGCGTCTTTTCCCTCATACCCAGGTAATAGCCTACGATTTGTTCCATGCTCTCGCCCTTGGTGGCGAAGATGGCATCTTCGAATTCATCTTCAAGAAGAGTAGCGAGTGCATCCACCCGCTTTTGCGCTTCTTCAAACGAACTGGCTCGTGCGCGGAGATGCAGCTGCACTTCTCCCGGCGTTCCGGCAAGGATCGTGGTTTCAACGCCCTGGGCTGCTTTATAAATGGGCGCGGCGCGCTTATCGACCATGGATTCGCCAATCATGCCGATCTTCAATTCGCGCGTGGCAATATGTTGCGCTGGGACGAGCCTCTTCAAGCGCTCGAAAACGTGCTCTTCAAACATCCCTCTGAGTTCATGCGGAGGTCCGGGCAAGAGCACGATGATTGCGTTGCCATGCTGATCGTCAATATGCAGGAATTGCCCCGGCGCTGAACCGCGCTTATTGTCGAGCGCGTCAGCGCCGTCAATAACGTCGCCCTGGCGCTCATTGTTCTCCGCCATCTTCCAGCCGCGGGCGGCAAAACGGGCGCGCAGATCTTCCACAATGCGGGCGTGCCTTTTAAGCGGACGGCCAAGCGTTTCCGCCACGCACTCACGCGTAAGATCGTCTTCAGTAGGACCGAGGCCGCCCATAAAAATCACGAGATCGGCGCGGGAGAGTGCAATCCGGGCGACACTCACCAAGTCAGTGCGGCGATCGCCCACAATAGTCTTGAAGCTTACTTCCACGCCCAGACGGTTCAGTTGCTCCGTGAGGTAGAGCGAGTTCGTGTCCTGGCGGAACGGAGTCAGCAGCTCCGATCCTATGGCAATGATCTCAGCGTTCACGTTAGCAGTTTAAATGAGAGAAAGGCCGTGTACGCCCCAGGCGAGATGGAAAACCGCGTTTGTAGTCACCAGCACCGCTCCGCCGGTCCGTGTGAAGGCCAGCCCAACCAGGCCGTGTCCGGCAATTACCAGGCTGGCGCGCTTATCGGGTGTGATTTTTACAATGCCGCGCTTGCCGCCCAACGATGCTGCGACGTAGAGATTTCCCTGGGCGTCGAACGCGAGCCCCTGTGGCCGTCCCAGTCCGCGATAGAAGACGGTGACTGTGCCGTGAGGATCGACGCTGTAAACGGCGTCGAAGCTGGAGTTGGTGGGACCTGTGACGTACAGAGTGCCGTCAGGAGCAAAGGCCAGATGATAGGCGGCAACGCTGGGCTCCAGCGTCGCAAACACGAAGATTTGCCGATCCGGTGCGATGCGCCAGATGGTCCCGCTACGATCACCGACATATAAATTGCCGGACTTATCAAAAGCGATCCCGGTAGCGACACCCATACCCTCAGCATAAGTGCTGAGCGTTCCGTTAGGCGCCACGCGGTATACAGTGCCGTCATAGCGCGAGGAAACGTAAAGCTGTCCCTGGGGATCAAAGGCCATGCCGGTGGCGTTCATCAGCTCAGGCAAAAATGGCTTGACGTTGTAATCCGGGTCGATTTTGTAAATAGCGACGGGCACCTTCTGGCCGCGGCCGCCGGAATAGGTGACAAAAATGTTGCCGTCGCGATCAACGGCAGGATTGGCGACAGGATGCAGACTCTCCGCGATAGGCTGAGCAATCTTGAGTTCACGGCCATTGCTCACATATCCGTTGTTCTGGACCGTGACCAGACCCGACTGGGCGCCGAAAGGCACGCGCGCGATGACAAAATCTTCTGAGCTCACCACTATAGGCCCGCGCATGCCGCTGAACAAGACTTCAGGCCGGGCCAATTGCGGCGGCTTGATAGCGCGTCCAAGAATGCGGACTTCGCCTCCGGTGAGTGAAGCTGGCGG
>DASXIL010000066.1:0-2079 GCA_036497985.1 Candidatus Angelobacter sp.
CCTTTTACACGCAACCTGTACTCTCCCGTCGGCAAGGGTTGTATCTCCTCGACGGCCGAAATATTCACTACGACCGAGCGGTGGATGCGAATAAAACCGTAGGGCTTGAGCTTCTCTGCCATCAACGAGAGGGACTCGCGCAGCAAATAGGAATTGGGTCGATATCGCACTGAAACGTAATTACCTTCAGCTTGCACTGCGACGATCTCGGCTAAATCCAAGAATATAATCCTGCCCTTCGCCTTGAACGCGATTCGTGGCGCCTGTCGTTTTGATATATCCTCCAACTTCCGCAAGAGTCGGATGAGACTTGCGGCATCAACTCGTGCTAGCGAAAGCGGCGATGTTTCTGTAGATTCGCAGGGCCCGGCTTCTGCCGTCGCGTCAAGACGGTGATCCCGTTTTCTCTTTACGGAGTAAACCGTGTCCCCCCGCACTGGGCTAGCCAAAACGTCCACATTAGCGTGAGCAACCTCTTGGACAAATATCTTACGTGGAATGCCCTCATGATCCTGAATCTTGTAGGCGCTCATTATGGAACCCTTCGCACTGCCCTATGTTTGAACTTGCTGTTAACCCAAAGCGGGAATGACTCCCGTGCTGCTTCTAAGTGAAACGTTCCTGCATAACCGGAGCATCGGCGCCGTCTTGCCATCTGCCAATGGGTGCCCAGGGGAATGATGAATACGCCGGTCGGTTGAGCGCCTTATTTCGGCAGATCGGCATCCCATGTCTTACTCCCACACCAGTCGGTTACTTCTTCCCAGTGCTCACTGCTGACGGAAAGCTGGATTGCGCGCCAAAATAACACTCAATGGATCGCACTTTTCCGTTCTTGATTCGTAGATACTCCACGTTCCGGAGCGATTTACCGTCCTTGGTGTGGCAGAGATATTTCACAAAACCATCCTCCGGGCCTGTGGTGATTCGCTCCAGGTCAAAATGTGCAATGTAATCAATCTGTGTTTCCCAGCATCGCGATTTGAAAGTGCTCTTGCTGATGTGGTCGTCGCCGGCCGCGCTCGAAAAGGCGAAGTCATCGGCGAGCAGGTTGTCCAACGGACCCCAGTCTTTCTTCTCCCATCCGGCGTACCACTTCCGGATTAGCTCCTCGTTCGCCAGCTTCTCGTTCACCAGGTTCTGCCCTTCCATTGCGCTGCCACGTGCTCGTCCGGGCAGGCTCACGGCGCCAACTAGAGCGCAGGCTCCCGTTGCGATCAGATTCCTGCGCGACAGTGTGATCCTTGTCATGGGTTCGTTCTCCTTTTCATGATTTAGTTTGAAGCGCGTTGCCCGATCGCGAAGCTGACTGTACAAGCATACAAACCGGTTGGTATGTAAGAACATCAAACCCTACTCGGCACCGATGCGATTAGCGTCTCCTGCGGTTGCCCGGCACCCGCAGAGATCGCAGCCAGCCTGCGATGTTTCTGATCCCGGCATTCATCACTTTGGCATCCTGAGCATTTTTTGCCAGCGAGCCCCAGCCTTCGACCATCGCGATCAGAAAGCCAGCCGTCTCATCGGGATCCAAGTCGCCGCGCACGCTTCCGTCGGCCTGCCCCTCTCGCAAAACCGAGGCGACGCCCTCCTGCCACTCTTGGAACACACTCGCCAGCCGCTTGCGGAATCCCGCATGAAGAGGAGACATTTCCTGCGCCAGATTGTTCAGTTGACAGCCGCCCCGGACGTCCTCTGGTCGAACTGATATGCGTTGGACCCTGCCGATCAAAGCGTCGATAGGGTCCATGCCCCTCCGGAGAGGACGCAACCACTTGGCACGGACGTCAGGGGCGATGATTTCTTCGACGATGGCGTATCCCAGGGCTTCCTTGCTTTTAAAGTGGTAGTACAGCGCCACCTTGGTGACCCCAGTTGAGGCCAGAATTGCGTCCAGGCTGGCGCTTTGGAAACCCGATATATAGACCTCGTGGGACGCTGCCCGCAGCAATCGCTCCCGCGTTCGCTCAGGATTGCGCCTGGTCGCTCTGCGGTGCGGATTCTTGCGTGCACGCGACATACCAACCAGTATGTATGCTAAGGAACCGCAAGGTCAATCGGAATTGTCCCAGCTAACGT
>DASXIL010000067.1:0-2302 GCA_036497985.1 Candidatus Angelobacter sp.
AAGATGGCTATGCCGTAAGCGTGTGGGTGGAGAGTCTGGATACGCGTTAGTTTTTTATCCCGACACTGAAGGTGGAGGGAACCCTACGCCGCGAGAGACTTTGCATCCTATTTACGCTTCCTCAGATTTATCGTTTCCATAGGGTTCCCTCGCTTCGCTTTCGGGATTACACAAGAAGCTACCTCACCCCCACCTGCCCCTTCGCCGAATCGATCAGCTTTTTTGAGTCCCAGCCCACGCCGTCCTTGAATACCAACTCAACATTTTCTATGTCGGCAATCTTGCTGGAGGGATCGCCCTTTACCAGCATGATGTCCGCCTGCTTGCCCTGCGTCAGCGATCCAAGCTGATTGTCTACGCCCAGGAATTGCGCGCCGTTCAACGTGGCGATCTTAATGGACTCCAGCGGGGTAAAGCCTGATTCAACCAGCAGTTCAATTTCACGCAGATCGCCAAAGCCGGCAATAATGCCGCCAAGGCCCGTAGGATCTAGTCCCGCCAGCAGCGTTCCTCCGGCCTTAACGAATGCTCGCTCAAATTCCATCTCGCGTTGAAACATTGCTGGCCACGGAGACTGCGGGTTCTGACCGACGCGCGCGCGATTCGCGTGGTACGCCTTGGCTGCTTCCTCACTCAGCATATCCAGCGCCTTCTGTGGCACGTCCGGACGCGAAGCAACAAACTGCTCAAATACCGGCAGCGTTGAAGTCACAGCCACGTGTTTTGCGACAAGCATCTTGATCGTGGTCTGAATTGGCTCGCTCGTAACTTCCAGCTTGGCTGCCGCAGCGGCTGCCTGGTTTGGGTTAGGACACACATCGGGCTTCTTCTCCGGATGAAATTCTGTATCCACTGTCAGCCCGTGCTCCAGATCGTCAATGCCAAGCTCCGCCGCCTCGCGAAATCCTATGGAGCACAAATGGCCGGTGACTTTAATCCCATGCTTGTGCGCTGTGTCGATTACGGCCTTCAATTCCGCGCGGGTAATGAAGTTGTAAACTTTGAATGAGCGCGCGCCTTCCGCCACCCAATATTCCACTGTGCGGCTGGCATCGTCCGGTCCGGTAAGCTGGTGCAACTGCAAGAGTGGAATGCCCTCGCCTTCCATGTAAGGGCCGGTGGCGTTGATCTTTGGGCCGGGAATTTTTCCCGCATCCACGGCTTTCTTGATTTCCAGGTCGGTGTAAGGCTCCATGCTGCCGGTCGTGCGGATCGTGGTCACGCCCAGCGCCAGATAGAGCCGTGGAAAGCTGAACGGCATGTCATGGTAGAGCCCACCGCCGCCCGGGTAAAAAAGATGGTCGTGCATGCCTACAATCCCGGGCAGTGCGGAATAGCCTGTCATGTCCATGCGGTTCGCATCGGTCGGCACAGGCACTACTCCCGTATTGCCGATGGCCGTGATTTTTCCGCCGGAAATTACGATCGTCTGGTCGGCCTTTGCCGCTGCTCCGGTTCCATCGATCACGCGCACGTGCTCCAGCGCGATCACCGGTGACTGCACACGAATGAAGTCTTTGATGGTTGGCTGCGGTTGCGGCTGGGCGAAGCAAGACGCAGCACAGGAAACGAATGCCAGAGCGGTGAGTAGACGGTGCATGGAAGGAGCCTCCAGTGATTCCAGGAACATGCAGCATAATTGCATATTTCGACCCGCGCAAGGTGGTACTCTGTCATTAGCAACGATATGAGGTAAGAGTGTGGCAGTAACGATCATACGAATCGATGCTAGGCTTGTTGATGAAGCCGCGAAAATTCTCGGCGCCAAGTCCAGGACGGACGCTGTGCATACGGCGCTGCGGGAGATTGTGGCGCTCGGGCGCTTCAAGAAGCTGATGAAGAAACATGCCGGCAAGCTCGAGTTCGCCGCGCGTGACCGATAACGTCCTTTATCATTCATTATCTGGGCTGGCAAGCGGGCATTCGGGTCGTTTTGCCCCAGACAACGACTATCCACCACTGGTTTGCTCCCGCGAAATGCATCCATTGGCATTTCTAGACCCTGATGCGTTTGTGAGGACTCATCTCGCCTCTTTTGCGAAAAGACGAGCGCGCGCCTACTACAGTCATGGCGCTTTCACCACCTGTGCCGTTTCATCTCTCGGGAAAGTGAAGAGCTCGACGAGCGTCCTCACGCGCTCTTTCTGACGGCTGCGCGGGAATCGCCTGGTTCGTGTCAGCTCGGCGATACCATGGAGGCTCGCCCAAAACAGGTCCGATAGAACCTCTGACTTCGAGCGCTGCCCCGGAAACAACTCCAGGAGCTGGGAAAATGCGAAGTGCAGCTCCGGGGGAGTAGCCG
>DASXIL010000068.1:0-6355 GCA_036497985.1 Candidatus Angelobacter sp.
GTCCGTGAGTATCTGGATTGGCCGGAACTGGCCGTTGGCCACAAACTGATCTGGTCGGTATGACACGGAATACTGGCTGCGCAACTCATCCTGGATATCAGAAAAGGCCGTGACCACGTCATCCAGCTTTATCGGGAAAAAGGCGCGGCCCCCTGTCGCTTCGGCTAATGCCTTCAAGTCGTCATCGCCTTTGGTATGTCTTTCCACCATGGAAGTGCTGATCGTATAAATGATCACTTCCGCGCGTTGCGCCATGTCAATGGCTTCCGGGCGATACACGCGGCTTTGGTTGTCCTCGCCGTCTGAAATGAGAATGATTGCCCGGCGCACTGCTCCGCCTGCCTGCTCCTTCATCAACTTGTCGCGACAGGCGAAGTAGATTGAGTCCCACATCGCGGTCCCGCCTCCGGCCTTGATTACCCTTACGCCGGTCCTGAGTTTATCGATGTCGCCGGTAAAGTCCTGAGTTACATCCCACGTTTCGTCAAAAGCCAGCACAAAAGCGCGGTCGGTCTTGGGGCGGATGATTTCGTAAAGAAATTCTGAAGCTGCGTCTTTTTCAAACTGGAAACGGTCGCGGATGGAGTTGCTGGCGTCGATGAGCAGGCCCACCTGCAATGGCAGATCGGTTTGCGCGGCGAAGTTCATCATCTGGCGGGGCGGCAGCTTATTATCCAAAATCCTGAACTGGTCCTGCTTCAGGTCGCGCACAAATTTGCCGTCTTTATCCACGACGGTGAAAACTACGTTGACTTCATCTGTCCGGACGCGGACGGTAGGGATTTTTTCATTCTTTGGGTCGGTATTTGCCTTGTCTGGCTGCTGCTGGCTGCCAGCCGATGGCGGCGCGGCGGGAGCAGGAGTCGCTTGCTGGGCCGTGGCCAAGATCGAGGCAATACAAATCACAATCAAAGCGAACAGATACTTTTTGAGAGTCATAAAAATGCGGTTGATTTACTCATTATAGTTGCAATCACTGCGCAACTCTTGTGAGCCGATTCTGGAGAAAGTCCGGCCCAAATAAAAAAGCCCGGTCGGCGCCCGGCTTTCAAGAAATAGGAGTGGTGCCGTCGCTATTGGCGAGGCACGTAGTATCCCTTTTTTGCCCGGACCCTGAATTTCTTATTTTCCGCGGCAATCTGGATGGGACGGAACTGGCCATTGGCCTCAAATCCCTCAGGCTTATAGAACACGGAATACTGGCTGCGCAGCTCTTCATGAATGTCATGGAACGCGTTTGCCACATCCTGCAGCTTGAAAGGGAAGAACGCCTGGCCGCCGGTGGTTTCCGCCAGCATTTTCAGGCTGCGGTCGCCTTCGTCAGGATTATTGCTCAGGTTGGTGCTGATGGTGTAAACGATCACTCCTGCGCGTTGCGCCATCTCAATAGCTTCCTGCCTTAAGACGCGGCTCTGATTGTCATCGCCGTCAGATACCAGGATGATCGCCCTACGCACCGGCCCAGTCTCTTTTTCCTTCATCAGCTTGTCGCGGCAGGCATAAAACACGGCATCCCAAAGTGCGGTGCCCCCGCCCGGACGGATCACTTTTACGCCTTTCGTCAGCTTATCCAGGTCGCCGGTGAAATCCTGCGTGAGGTCCCAAACTTCATCAAAGGCCAGCACAAACGCTTTGTCTGTCTTGGGACGAATGATCTGGTGCAGAAACTCAATTGCCGCGTCCTGCTCAAATAAGAAGCGGTCGCGGATGGAATTGCTGGCATCGATCAACAACCCTACGCGCAGCGGCAGGTCAGTCTCCGCGGAAAAGTTCATGATCTGCTTGGGCGGCTTGTTGTTGTCCAGGAATTTGAACTGGTTTTCCTTCAGGTCCTTGATGAACTTGTTGTGCTTGTCCGTGACGGTGAAGATTACGTTTACTTCATCCGAGCGGGTGTGGAACGTCTGCACCGGCAGCGTATCGTCCGGGGCCGAGGTCGCCGATCCGGGCGCAACGGCGCTCGCGCTGGGCGATGGGGTCTGTCCAGCGGTCGGCGACTGCGCAGCTGGCGGCGTGGTTTGCGCCAAAGCAGCGCTACAAACCAAAGTGAGCGCGAACAACAGCGCAAGGGTCTTTTTCGGGTACATATCAGGGCTTCTCTCGCACATTATAGTCTGTGACAAACAATCCTCAATCCCCGATTCGACGGAGAAAATCACTTAGCTCAGCCGGTAATGGCTGCTGGAACGAAAGCGGCCTATCACTGATTGGATGCCGGAATTGTATCGCGAAAGCATGCAGAAAGTTCCTTTTCAGGGATGCAACCTCTGGCGCTGTACCTCCGTAACTCTGCGGCTTGGTTACGCGAGATGGCGCGCCATATAAAGTATCGCCAGCCACCGGATGGCCAATCGACGAAAGATGTACCCGGATCTGGTGCGTCCGTCCCGTCTCAATCCTCACCTCCAGCAGAGCAAACTTGCCGTAAGCGCCCTCAAGCTGTTTGGTCACCTGCCAGTGCGTGACGGCCTCACGCCCTGGCCTGCTTGCACTGGCGCGGCGTGTCGTCATGCGCGCGCGACGGACCATATCGCGGCTGATGGCGGCGGTGATCGTCCCCTTTGTCATTTTGGGCCAGCCATGCACCAGCGCGATATATGTCTTCTTGACCTCGCGGCGTGCAAATTGCTCTGCCAGCTTTCGGTGAGCCAGATCGGACTTTGCCACCAGAACCAGGCCGCTGGTTTCCTTGTCCAGACGATGGACGATTCCCGGCCTGAGCTCACCGCCGATCTCTGAGAGCTGGTTGAAGCGATGCAGCAGGGCATTGACCATGGTCCCGCGATTTCCGGCCTCGCCCTTGCCTGAACCGGCATGCACGCTCATGCCCGCAGGCTTGTTGATGACGGCGATACTTTCATCTTCATAAACCACATCCAGCGGAATATCTTCGGCAAAGGCTCGCAACGGCGGCAGCTCGACTTCGCCGGTAATGACGATTTCCTCGCCGCCGCGCAACTTCATGGATGGCTTGGGGATGTTTCCCTTAATTTGAATCTTTTTCTGCTCGATCAGCTGCTGCACGCGTACGCGGCTCACATCAGGCAATTGCGAGACAAGCCACTGATCCAGACGGGTGCCAGTAGCGTCAGCAGGGACGGAAAATGTTTGTACCAGCGGTGATTCTGCCACGGAGAGGATTGTAGCGGGAGAAGAGAATTTGGTAATTGAGTAATTTGGTAAATGGGTAATTGGATCTATTTGGCGGGGCGCCAGCAGGAACGTGGGCTCTCAATTACACAATTACCAAATTACACTTTACTAAATGGAAACAACCGACCCACTTGGCCGTGCGACCGGGCCGTTCTGAACCCGTCCTAAGACGGTGGGAACCCGCCGCGGCTCTTTAGGCATTTCCGTACTGGCGGAACCTCGCACACCGAGCCGTTATTATACGAGTCAGGCCCCCTGTTCATTGAATGTTGGTTCATGAACGGTTACCGTTCTCACCTGCGTTGCAGGCCGGTTATCAGGTCTGATGCTAAAGAAAAGCAGAGTAGATGGCAAGTAGCGCAGGTCAGTTTCAGGGGAATCGCCGATTAAAAGGTGAACTCCTGGATCAATGGCGGGTTCTGGTCGAAGTCGCTGTAACGCACCCACTTCGGTCTTACCACGAAGTATACAATTCCAGGCCAGTTCGCTCGCGCGGGGCCATCCGGCCAGACGCGAAAGTAAAGCTCCTGATATTGACGCAGAGGCGCTCCCGCCAGTTCTTCCACGCTTCCTTCGTACTGCATCGTTTGCTCTCCGCTCCAGCCGAAAACGAAAGAGCACTCGGGCCGTGCAATGAGGTTACCGTATTTGCGCGAGCTTTTGACTGTATCAAAGATGATTTCAAGGTTTTCAGTGACTGCAAAGCCTACCAGCGCGGACTGCGGTGTCCCGGAAGCTCCGATGCTTGAGAGCACTCCGACCTTCGACTTTGCAATGAAGTGAAAGAGATCAACGTGTGTCACACGAGAGCACCTGAAGCACGCGCCAGCCGTTCGTGGCTACCCAGCGCGGCGCTCGTCCTGCAGAACTTCGTCCAGCGCGCCGGCCAATTGTCCTGCACGGCGATTGAACTCGCCAGCCAGCAGGTCATATTTCTTTTTCAGGATGTGATATTCGTCGGCGATATTCAGCGCGGCCAGAACGGCCAGGCGCAGGGAATCGATCGTGGAGGTCTGCTCGCCGACGGTGCGCATCTTGCCGTCAACGAACTCCGCCAGCTTCATGATGTACTCCGCATCCACGCCGCGGAGGTTATAAACCTGGTCATAAATTTCCACTCGGACGGGCGGCGCTGCTGTCGGTTGAGTCACCACGCTGATTCTCCCTTCGAAAAAACTTCTGTTGGATTGATTATCTTCCGAGTTGGCGTACGGTCAAGGGAATAATTGCCGGTTTCCTCAGCGTCAACCGCGCTTTATCGGCTCGGCATATCGCCAGCCTCGACCGCTCACCTATTCCCAAAAACAAACCTTTCAGCCTTCCGCGACCAGAACGTCTATCTGCTTGAGCATCTTTTCCACGCGTCCGCGGACTTCTTCACGTTCTTTGCGGAGTGCGATCATCTCTCCGCGCAGCACGTCGAGTTCTTCTTCGCGGGTTTCCAGTTGCTCGCGCAGGCGACCGGCATCGCGCTCCGCTGCGGCCTTGCCTTCACGCGCCGACTTCAGCAACTCAATGGCTTTATAAATTTTTTCTTCCAGCGCGGGAAAATCGTCGTTGAAAGTCCTTGTTTCCGTCTCAGCTTCTATTTCGCGAGCAAGTTTCAATGACATAGGTAAACGACACCTCGGGGGATGATGTTCTTTGCGGAGTATAACGCACTGCGTTGTGGATAAGGAGGAAGAAAGAACAGCATTCAGCACTCAGCCGTCAGCATTCAGCCAAAGCGGTCTACCGCAAAGGGCGCAAAGAAGTCAAAAAGGTTCCCCAGGTTCCTTTGTGTTCTTCGTGTCCTTTGCTGTAAACGGGTTTGCCAAGGCTGAGTGCTAATTGCTGACTGCTGTTCACGCCGACCGTCTATCCAGTTCTTCCAGCTGTCCGCCTTCGCCGGTGCCGGTGAAATCAGTAAGGCCGGTTACAGTGGCCAAGCCGAGGCCCTGCATTCTGAAGAAGCGGGATTCCGGCTCGTCGGCGAAGCGGAGCATGTCGGGCAGACCGGCGACCATACCACTCAGACCGAAATCAATCGTTCCGTGGGTCTCATAGGTGATCTCTTTTACCACCCCGCCGGGATAGTCCGTGCAGAGAGCGGTGATGGCTTCTGCCGCGCCGCAGACCAGGGCGCTGACTGCCGCGCGCTTATTCCGTCGCCAGAAAAATGCGGCCATGCCAAAGAAAGAAGCTGCCACCGCGTAGTCGATGATTGCGTGTGCCTTCGGTGTAATCACTTTGGGCATTTTGTTGGTGGTCCATTTGGCGGCCTGGTCCAGAAGCGGCATGAATCCTCCTCACAGCGGGTCAACTAATCACAGATGGAAAGGCTAGAGCGCGAGTTGTCTCATCTTCCGGCTGCGCAAGCCGATACAGCCAACAGAAATGCGCTAAAGCAGAGCTGCTCTTTTTAGCGAGAAATTTCTTGACATTTAGCAAAGGAATGCAATATACATAGCAATACAAGGTATATGGCATTGCTAAGAAAAGAACCGAAACCGGAGCCTGCGGAAAAGTGGGAGGCCCAGTTGCGCAAGGGATGCCTCGAACTGGCAATACTGGCTTGCCTCTGGGAAGAACGGCTTTACGGACTGGAAATCCTTCGTGGACTGGAAGAGAACTCAAATCTGGTCATAGCGGAGGGCACGGTCTATCCCATTCTTGCGCGCCTGAAAGAAGATGGGTTCCTGCAATCAGAGTGGGTTGAGGCCGATGCGGGACATCCGCGCAAGTATTACTGGCTTACAGCTCCTGGCCGGCAGAAAGCGGTATCGATGGCGCAGTTCTGGACCAGCTTTACTGCCAGCCTTAACGGTCTTTTAAAACCAGTGCTGAACGGGAAAGGACGTTCGTGAGCTTTATGTCTTCTAATCCAATGATTGAAAGTTATTTTGCCGCTTTAGAGACGCAGCTTTCAGATCTCTCCCGGCCCAGGCGGGAAGAGGTGCTGCGAGAGCTGCGGGGCCATGTGTTTGACCGCCTGGAGCAGGTTGCCGCTCCTTCCATGGACGATTGCCGCACCGTGCTTAAAGCCATGGGAACGCCGGAAGAGATTGGTCGGCAGTATCGACTGGAGCTGCTGCTGAATAAATCAGCGTGGAAAATCTCGCCCTGGAAAATGCTGCGCACTCTCTTCCGCTGGACGCTGACGGGAATTCATGGCTACATCGTGTTTGTAATTGCTTTGCTGGGATATACCATGGCTGCCTGC
>DASXIL010000069.1:0-3073 GCA_036497985.1 Candidatus Angelobacter sp.
ATGATGTGCGTCAACTGCTCCTCTCCCAGAGGCTTGAACACAATCACGTCGTCCACGCGATTCAGGAATTCCGGACGGAAATGCTGCCGCAGCGCTTACATCACATGGTCGGTCGCTTCAGCAAACGCTTCCGGCGAGCTCACGCCTTCAGCCTGCAAATAACTTGCGCCAATGTTCGACGTCATAATGATTACCGTGTTCTTAAAGTCCACCGTGCGGCCGCGCGAATCCGTCAGGCGGCCATCATCAAGAATTTGCAGCAGGATATTGAACACATCCGGGTGCGCCTTCTCGATCTCGTCGAACAGAATCGTGCTGTAAGGCCGGCGACGCACAGCTTCAGTAAGCTGGCCGCCTTCGTCATAGCCTATGTATCCCGGAGGCGCGCCAATCAGCCGCGATACCGCATGCTTTTCCATGTATTCCGACATGTCGATGCGCACCATGGCGTGTTCGTCATCAAACAGAAACTCCGCTACGGCCCGCGCCAGTTCGGTTTTTCCCACGCCGGTCGGCCCTAGGAAAATGAATGAGCCAATAGGCTTCTTGGGATCGCTTAGCCCTGCACGCGAACGCCTTACCGCATTCGATACGCGCTGCAGCGCTTCGTCCTGGCCCACCACACGCTGGCGCAGCCGGTCTTCCATGCTCACCAGCTTGCGGACTTCGCCTTCCAGCATCTTTGAGACCGGTATGCCGGTCCACTTGGAAACGATCCGCGCCACGTCTTCCTCATCCACTTCTTCTTTCAGCATGCGGTGCTGCTTGTCTTGTGCCTGTGCGCTCAGCCTTCTCAGTTCTGATTCCGCCTGGCGCAGATCGCCGTATCGGATTGCCGCCACTCTCTCCAGGTCTCCAGTGCGCTCAGCCTGCTGCTCTTCAATCTTTAACTGCTCGATCTTTTCTTTGAGCTGCCGGATGCGGGTGATGCCTTCCTTTTCTTCCTTCCAGCGGACTTTCAGCGCATTCGCCTGCTCACGGATCTGCGCCAGTTCCTTTGCCACGACTGCCAGCCGCTCTTTGGAGTTCGGATCGTCCTCTTTCTTCAGTGCCTGCTTTTCGATTTCAAGCTGCGTCGCCCTGCGCTCCAACTGGTCGATCTCCGTTGGCATGGAGTCAATTTGTATGCGCAGTGAAGATGCTGCTTCATCGATCAGGTCAATCGCCTTGTCCGGCAGAAAACGGTCAGTGATGTAACGGCTGGATAAAGTTGCCGCAGAAACTATCGCTGAGTCCTTAATCCGCACGCCGTGATGCACTTCATATTTTTCTTTCAGGCCACGCAGAATCGAGATGGTGTCTTCCACGTTTGGCTCGCCCACAAACACTGGCTGGAAGCGCCGCTCCAGCGCCGCATCCTTCTCAATATATTTGCGGTATTCAGTCAGCGTCGTCGCGCCGATGGCCCGCAGCTCTCCACGCGCCAGCGCCGGCTTGAGCATGTTGCTGGCGTCAATCGCGCCTTCTGAAGCGCCTGCGCCAACCAGCGTATGCAATTCATCGATAAAGAGAACGATCTGCCCATTGGAGTCTTCAATTTCCTTGAGCACCGCTTTCAGCCGATCTTCAAACTCCCCGCGATACTTTGCCCCGGCCAGCATCGAGCCCAGGTCCAGCCCTACCACGCGCTTGTTCTTCAGTATCTCTGGTACGTCGCCGGAAATAATGCGCTGCGCCAGCCCTTCCACAATGGCCGTCTTGCCCACGCCGGGCTCGCCAATCAGCACCGGATTGTTTTTCGTCCTGCGGGAGAGCACCTGAACCACGCGGCGGATTTCTTCGTCGCGGCCAATCACCGGATCGAGCTTGCCCTTCCGCGCCAGTTCCGTCAGGTCCTTGGCATAGCGGGCCAGGGCCTGGTATTTGCCTTCAGGATTCTGGTCGGTCACGCGCTGCGAACCGCGCACTGAAGTTAACGCCTTCAAAATCGCGTCATGGTCAGCGCCTGCGCCGGTCAGGAGTTGGCGAGCTTCGTTGGCTTTGTCTTTATCCGCCGTCATCGCCAGAAGCAGATGCTCCGTGGAGACATACTCGTCCTTGAACGTATCTGCTTCTTTGAAAGCCTGGTCCAGCAATTTCGACATGGCGGCAGAAAGATGCGGCTGTGCCGCGGCCCCGGAAACTCTTGGCAGCCGGTCGATTCTCTCTACCACCTGCGACTGAAGCGTCGCCGGATTCACTCCCAGCTTGGCCAGGACAGGCGCAACAATCCCTTCACTGTCCTGCAACAGTGCTGCCAGCAAATGCAACGGCAGCATTTCCGGATTGCCGTGCTGGCCCCCCAGCTCATTTGCCTGCTGGATCGCCTCCTGCGCCTTGATCGTGAATTTGTCCCAACGAATTGCCATAATGTGCTCCTAAAACCTATTAGATCGTTTGCTGCTGCCTGGTGTTTCTGCTTTCTATTGTCTTCTTTTCCAGCTTGGTCTGCCCGTGTGGCGGCGGATGCTTAAAAGAAAACGGGAGAATGAGCATCCATCTCCCGTTCGGCCTTCATCAAGCAGCTCCTGGCCTTCTCCATGCCGCTTACCCCTGGAGGGTCTTCTGGCCGATTCCAACTTTGATCTGGCGCGGCTTGGCTTCTGCCCGCTTCGCCAGCGTGATCTTCAAAATGCCCTTGTCATAGGCGGCTTCCACTTTCTCCGCGTCCACGGTGTTCGGGAGCTTGAAGGTGCGGGCGAACGATCCGTACCGGCGCTCAATGCGATGGAAGTTCTCTTCTTTCTCTTCCTTCTCAAACTTGCGCTCGCCCTGGACGGTGAGTGTGTTGTTTTCCACGCTGACGTTGATGTCTTCATCATTCAAGCCGGGAATTTCCAGCTTCAGTACCAAATTCTGTTCGTCCTCATAAACGTCTACCGGGGTAACAAAGCTGCCCGCGGTCAACTGGTCTTTTCCCGTTGGCTCGGTAAAGTTCTCAAAAAAGCTCGCCAGTTCGCGGAAGGGGTCGATTCGAGTGATGGTCATGGTCTTATCTCCTTCAAATGAGTTGTTTTCTATAAGTGCTGCTCGCAAATCATTTCGACACTGCATTAGTACAAAACAATAATAAAATATGAGTGTGTTATTGTCA
>DASXIL010000070.1:0-5287 GCA_036497985.1 Candidatus Angelobacter sp.
ACTTCCAGCCCGGTGGATCTTCGAACACTTAACGTCCCAGACAGTGTCATTCTTAAGTCCAAAGACGAGCGCGTCAGTTGGCTTGCCGAAGCAATACGTGCTGCATTAACTGAGCGTGGGCGATACATTGAACGCCAAAAGATATTTCTCATTTATGGCCGGGACCGCACAGCGGACGGCACGACTGGCCTGGTCCAATCCCACCTCGAATCTCTTGGGCTGACTGTGTGCAAGGGAGATGTAGCAAGTTTCAGTAATACCATTCCCCACGACCTTCTCAAGCTGATGGAGCCCTGTGCCGCCTTTGTCGCTATATGCACACCGGATGATCCGTGGGAGGGTGGAAAACGCGCGCCGCGAGGCAATGTCTTATATGAAATGGGAATTGCTGTGGGATTGCAGCGCGGTTTGGAGCGGCTGATCATCGTGCAAAAGTGGGGATCAAACGCAGAAGAACAAGCCGTGCTTCCATCCGACTTCGGGGGTAATGTCCCGATTCGCTTTTATACCTCTTGTGAGAACCAGTTCCCGATATTGGAGGAACGGTTGAAGAAACTTAGGGTCAACATTTCGCGGGCTGCGACAGCAAAACGCGGTTAAAAACCAACATTGATCCGCCTGATGGTTTTGAAGATATAGTGATTCCGGCTGTGAACAAATTTGACAACATACTAGTGCAAGCTACGCAAAGGACCCAGCAAGGGTTCAATACTGTGCTGTTCAAAGGATTCTGCGCAGCAGCGTTCTAGATTTGGCAGTGCGGGGGCTACCAAAAACCTTACCGCAGATGAACGCGATCAGAGCAGATTGCCAAAATCGTCGAGATTGCCAAAGATCGCCGAAATTGAAAACCTCAGGTTCCTCTCGGTACCTCTGTATCTTTCTTCTGATCCGCGTTTATCCGTGTTGATCCGCGGTAAGGGTTTAAGCCTCAGCCGAAAGCGGCGTGCTGATCGACTCGAGCGATCGCTGCTCGGCGGGGACGCCGATGAAGGCTTCAACCACGGCGGCGGCGATCATGAGCAGCGCGCCGGCAAGATATCCGCGAAAGAGCGCGGTGCGCGAGCCGGTCTGGATGAGCAAGCCGAAGATGAAAGGCGCAGCGACTCCACCGGCAAGAGTTCCGGCAGCATAGAAGACGGCGATGGCAAGCCCGCGGATCTCAAGCGGAAAGATTTCACTTACGGTGAGGTATGCGGAGCTGGCGGCTGCCGAAGCGACAAAGAAGATGATGGTCCAGCAGAGCGCCTGGGTTTGTGCCGTGAGCAGGCCGTGCTGAAAGAGCCAGCCGCTCAGGGCAAGCAGGATGCCCGAGAGCGCGTAGGTGATGGTGATCATCTGGCGGCGGCCAACGGTATCAAACAGGCGGCCAAGCACGAGCGGGCCAACGAAGTTTCCCAGCGCAAAAGGAAAAAGATATAGCCCGACTTTTTGCGCGGGCAGCCCGTAAAACGTGACCAGCACCAGCGAGTAAGTAAAGAATATGGCGTTATAGAAAAAAGCCTGTGAGGTCATGAGGGCCATGGCCAGCCATGATCGCGAAGGATGCTGCACGGCGATGGCGCGCCAGATTTCACGAAACGGAGTATGGTCGCGCGGACGGATGCGGATGCGCGCATCAGGCGGGAGTGGCGGCAGCAGTTCAGGACGATCAGCGATGCGGCGCTCGATATTGCACACGATCTGCTCGGCTTCAGGTTCGCGGCCATGCGTCATGAGCCAGCGCGGGCTTTCAGGAATAGCGTGGCGCAGAAAAATTACGATCAGCCCCAGCACCGCGCCGATGGCGAATGCCATCCGCCAGCCGAGACTGATGGGGACGATGCCGGTATCAAGCAGAGCGATCACCGCAGCCGAGCCGATGGCTGCGCCGATCCAGAAGCTGGCGTTAATGATGAGATCAACGCGTCCGCGAACGCGCGCGGGAATGAGTTCGTCGATGGCGGAGTTGATGGCGGAATATTCACCGCCGATGCCCGCGCCGGTAAGCGCGCGAAACAGCGCGTATGAAGCAAAATTCCAGGAGAAAGCCGTCAACGCGGTGGCGCTGAGATAGAGCAGCAGAGTAATAGTGAAAAGGCGCTTGCGGCCAAGACGATCTGTGAGATACCCGAAGAAGAGCGCGCCCGTGACTGCGCCGATAAGATAAAAAGTTGCGCTTGCGCCGATCGAGGCGTCAGTAAGCGCAAGCGTGTCAGAGCGCTTGAGCACCGCGCCGACAGCGCCGGCCAGCGTGACTTCAAGTCCGTCGAGCACCCAGGTGATGCCGAGCGCGATCACGACCAGCCAGTGCCAGCGGCTCCAGGGCAGGCGATCGAGGCGCGCCGGGACGTCACTGACGATGATCGAGTGACTGATGGTTTCTGTTGCCACGTTTCTGTCGCCCCCAGGGATAGGAATGCAGAACGCAAGCGGCAGGATGTCTGAACAAACTGGCGCAGATTGTGCTCGAATCGGCTGAAACAGCGAAGCGAGGGCGCTTAGCAAAAAAAATTGCTAACTACTTTTTGTCGGCCAGCAGCACGCCTGCGTTTGCATAGTCCTCACGGGTGATCTCAATAAAAGTAACCACCACGGCTTCTTTCGCGGCTTTGGCGTCTTCCACCATGGCATCGGTGATACGAGCGGCAAGCTTGCGCTTCTGCTCAATCGTGCGACCCTTCAACATCGTGACTTGAATCAGTGGCATCAGATGGCTCCTTGGCGACAATCCGGCGGCAATTATAAACGCAAAAAAGAAAGGGGCCAGGAATCCGGCCCCTTGTCCAGAGAAAAGAGTTGTAGCGCTTGGCTAGCGGTTCAACTCGTAGCCGGCAAAGAAGTAGCTTAGTTCGAAACGTGCGGTGTCGTCGGCGTCTGAGCCGTGGATGGCGTTGTGCTCAATGCTTGACGCCCACTTCTTGCGGATGGTCCCTTCTTCAGCGTTCGCGGGATTAGTGGCGCCCATGAGCTTGCGCAGGTCGGCGATGGCGTTGTCTTTTTCCAGCGCCAGAACCACGATCGGCCCGCTGGACATAAAACTCGTCAGCGAATCGAAAAACGGACGGCTGGCGTGCACGGCATAAAATCCTTCAGCCTGTTGCTTGTTAATTTCGAGCATCCGCATGCCTATGATCCGGAAACCCTTTTCCTGGAGCATATGGATAATGTCACCGGTCGCGCCTTTGGCGACTGCGTCTGGTTTTACGATGGAAAATGTGCGTTGCAATGTATTCATTCCTGATCAATAGCTCCTGTTCCGATATTTGATCCTGCTTGATAAGTCCGCGAATTTCGAACAACTTGGCCGACAAGCGCCCTCTGCGATCTTCGCGCCCTCTGCGGTAAAAGTTTCTTGCGGCCTTTGCGGTAAACTTCCGGCGCTTAAACCTTCGCCGTCCCGATCCGCTCCAGCAGCGTTTGCGCCATCATCGCCGGAGACTTGGCCACGGAGATGCCCGCTGCTTCCAGCGCTTTGATCTTGTCCGCCGCCGTGCCTTGCCCTCCGGAAATAATTGCGCCCGCGTGTCCCATGCGTCGTCCGGGCGGCGCAGTTTGTCCGGCGATAAACGAAACCACCGGCTTTTTGACATGCTGTTTCACGTAGGCTGCGGCAGTCTCTTCCGCATTGCCGCCAATTTCGCCGATCATAATGATGGCGTGCGTTTCCGGATCTTCATTGAACAGCTTCAGCGCATCCACAAAATTTGTCCCGATGATCGGATCTCCGCCAATGCCGATCGCCGTCGACTGGCCAATGCCGCGCTGGGTCAACTGAAAAACTGCTTCGTAGGTCAGCGTGCCGGAGCGCGAAACGATGCCGACGTTTCCTTCTTTATGAATGTGCCCGGGCATAATGCCCACTTTAGCTTTGCCGGGTGAGATGATGCCGGGACAATTCGGCCCAATCAGCCGCGACTTGCCTTTGATCTTCAGAAACTCGTAAGCTCGCACCATATCCAAGACCGGAATTCCTTCCGTGATGGAAATGATCAGCGGCATTTCAGCGTCAATCGCCTCCAGCAACGCATCGGCTGCAAACATTGGAGGAACAAAGATGATCGTCGCGTTGGCGCCGGTTTTCTCTTTGGCTTCCGCCACTGTATTAAAGATAGGCCAGCCTTCATGCGTGTTGCCGCCCTTGCCCGGCGTGACGCCGCCAACAATGTTGGTGCCATAGGCCGCACAGGTCTTGGCGTGGAACGTGCCTTCGCGCCCGGTAATGCCTTGGATGATCAGCCGCGTGGATTTATCTACCAGAATCGCCATTACCTGCCTCCCGCGGCAGCCACAACTTTTTCCGCTGCGTCTTTCATCGTCTCTGCCACCTGAAAATTCAGGCCAGAATTTTTCAGGATCTCGCGGCCCTGTTCCACGTTTGTGCCTTCCAGTCGTAATACCAGCGGCAGCTTCAGGTTCGTCGCCTTCGCGGCCTGGACAACGCCATCGGCCAGCGTGTCAACGCGCAGGATGCCGCCAAAAATATTGATCAGGATCGCCTTCACGTTCTTGTCGCTCAGCAGGATTTCAAACGCATGGCCAATCTGCTCCGCGTTGGCGCCGCCGCCCACGTCCAGAAAGTTTGCCGGCGCGCCGCCAGCATATTTAATGATGTCCATTGTCGCCATGGCCAGCCCCGCGCCGTTCACCAGGCACGCGATGTTGCCGTCAAGCTTGATGTAATTCAGGTTGTACTTTGAAGCTTCCACTTCCAGCGGATCTTCCTCGCTGATGTCGCGCAGCTCTTTCAAATCTTTGTGGCGATAGAGCGCGTTATCGTCAAAGCCAAACTTGGCGTCCAGCGCAAACACGCGACCGTCCGTCGTTGTAATAAAAGGATTGATCTCGCACAGCGAAGCGTCCGTATCCACAAACGCGCGATACAGGCCGGTCATCAGCTTTACCGCTTCATTGACCTGCGTGCCTTTTAGTCCCAGCCCAAAGGCCAGCTTGCGTGCGTGAAAAGGTTGAAAGCCGATCATGGGATCAATGGCTTCTTTGATAATTGCTTTGGGATCTTTGGCTGCGACCTCTTCAATCTCCATACCGCCCGCGGCCGACGCCATGAACACGGGCCGCGCCGTCGCACGGTCAACCACAATGCCGAGATACAGTTCGCGCTCGATAGGCAGCGTTTCTTCAATCAGCAGCCGCTGGACAATCTTGCCTTCCGGCCCGGTCTGGTGCGTTACCAGGCGCATGCCCAGAATTTTGTCAGACCACATCTTGGCTTCTTCCAGGTTCTTGGCCACTTTCACGCCGCCGCCTTTGCCGCGGCCTCCGGCATGGATCTGCGCTTTCACCACCA
>DASXIL010000071.1:0-7276 GCA_036497985.1 Candidatus Angelobacter sp.
GCTCTTGTAGTTGAACGTGACCTTCGTTTCTTCGTCGAGCACTAGGGCGCGGGCAAAGTGGTATGAGTTCCCCACTCGGGGGACATCAACGCGCACCGGCAAAACACCGGCGACGCGTTTCTGCAGGTCCAGCACATTAGAAGACGCTCCGTTCTGGGCTAGCGCTTCGGCTTTCTTTTCGTCGCGTTCTTTGTCGCGGTCCTTCTTCCGCCCGCGGCGCACAGTGGCGGTTGTGGTTTCGACCAGAGGCGCACTGGCGGTGACCTCAACAGTCTCGGAAGCAGTCCCAACATTCAAACGCGCGTCATACCGCGATGGCCTTCCGGAGTCATACTGGGTATGAAGTTGTGCGCTTTGGAAGCCCTGCAAAGACACGGTAATTTGGACCGGCCCTGAGGGCACCCCGGAAATCAACCATTGCCCCGCTGTATCGGTCTTCGCGCTCATCGTGCCGCCGTTCTCCAAGGTGATCTGCACGTGCGCTCCTGGAACCACGGCTCCTGTTGGATCGGTGACGACGCCGCTCAGCTGTCCGCGTCCCAGCCGGCCATCAACGACGCCGGGAACAAACAGCGCCATGCGATCGAGGCTCTCGTTTTCCTTTACGCCGCCAAAGGTGGCCAGATTCGTGCCGGAAAACGTGGTCGCCACAACGTCGCTGCTCTCGATCATCGGCGCCGGCAGCAGGTACGCCGCGATGGCATCGCCGCCAAAGTCTTTCACCTTGTACTGCTCGGGGAGAAAGAGCTCCCATTCCAGCAGGCTGATGGGAACGTCCATGGCGGGCAGCGCAAGCTCGGAACCGCCTTTCTTCGCGAACGGCGTGCCGGAGTCCATGAACACAAAAGAAACTTCATATGGCCCATTGGGACGGAAGCCGGCGCGCAGCAGCGGCACGCGATTGCCGTCGGGCCCCTGCACAGGCTTTACTTTTTCTCCAGCCACGTCGGCGGAGACAATGGTCGCACCCTTGGGTAAACCAACTTTCAGGAATGGCTGCGCCTGGTTCTTTACCGTGAGCTTGACCTCGGTGAGCGTGCGGCCTTCCACAGTCACCAGCGTTGTGACGACGGCATGCTCAGCCACGGCGGCAAGAACGGTGCTGTCAGGAAAGCGCGTCCACTCAAGCGCCAGCGCGGGAACTTCCGTGGGCTGGCGATGATAGCGGAATGCAGCCTGTAGAGGGAAACGTGCCAGCGAACGCAGATAAGGGTTGACCTCCTTCAGGTCCATGCGCTTCAGGCCGCCGCCTTCCGTGGCCGTGAGTTCCATGGCGCCGGTGCCTTCCACCAGCACCTCGCCGGTTTCGCGTTGCGTGTCTTTGAAGCTGATGAAGGGAGCATCGGCTTTGGTGCCCGCCAGAGGGCGCTCCATGGAGATAAGGAACTCATGGCTGCGCGGCGCTGATGCGTTGAGCCGCACGATCAGCTTGCCTTTCTCGACTTCACTCGAATCCACGGTGGCGCCGGAGACCCCGGTGATCTCGTATCCTTCGGGTATTTCCGCCACAAACTGCGTAGGATCGCCCTGAATCACGGTGATATCGGCCAGCGCGGCGATGCGCAGCTCTTCGTCGTTTACGGTCACCAGAGTCTTTACGTCGGAAAGGAAACGCACTTCATGCTTTACCACCGGGACCTGCACAATGCCGGTGACCCACGAAACATTCGCGGTCTGGCCGGGCACCAGCGTGGCTTCCAGCGTAGTCTGCCCTTTCTCGGTAGTGCGCGAGGTGATCAGGCCGGGGCTGATGCGCACGAGACTATGGTCGCCAGGGATCACGAGTTGCAGGCGCACGCTGCCCGCGGCGGGTACCGGAAGATTAAACGACGCGCGGCCAGCTTCAATCACCAGCGGCAAGCCGGTATCAAGCGCGACGGAAAATTCCGCCGCGCCGGGCAGGATGGCCATTGAGGTCGAGCCTTCCTCTTCAAGAGGCAGGCTCTTTCCTTCCTGGCGGGCATTGAGGATTGTGAGGCCGGTAGTCAGCGGCACCTTGGCCGCGCCTTTGCTGAAGACTTCGCCATCCAGTTGCAGCGTCCCGAGCACGGTCTGGCTGGCAACGTGCAATTTCATCTCAGCGCGCTTGAGCGCATAGGGCAGCGGAGGCTTCTCGCGCGTCTTGCCCGCCTTGGTTGCCAGCTCAACCAGCCGGTTGTATTCGGCCAGCGTGAGCGTGACATTGCCGGTTGTGGGCAAAGGAAGAGGCGCGGTCTCGGCCCCCATCGCATAGACAGAAAACATCATCAGGATTGCCAATAGCTTTTTCATTTGCCACCTTCCTTCTTGTCGCGCTGATAGTTGAATTCGAGTGCCGGGGCATGGTTTTCTGCCGTGAGTTCAGAAACGAAAAACATCGACGGTCCGAATGCCGGGAATGACGGCCGGATCGGCAGGACTTTCGCGCCACGACCACCGAGCGATTTGGTCTTGAAGTTATCCACCAGGGCTTGCGTGGCAGATTGTGACCGAGGGTCATTGTTGTTCTGGCCGTCGATTTGCTGGTCGTTGTTGCGTCCGTTCAAACCGTTGGGGGAGAAACCGGCACCGCCGTTGGTATTGGAAAACGCGCTGCCCGAACCCAGATCGTGTGCGGGAGTAAGAGCAGCGGAGGCCGGTGCTTCATACGTTTCCACCCTGAAGGCGCCTGCCTCAGGAGCGAGCTTGAACAGCGGTGGATGATAGAGCAGCAGGCCGGTACGCGAGATCGGAAGGTCCACAGCGGGCAAGGCCAGGGCGGCTTTACCTTTGTCTGTCCACGCGGTTTGCCGGACCAGATAGAAGATTTCCAGCACGAATGCCGGCGCTTCTTCTCCGGCGCGGGATTTTTCCAGCGGCAGAAGCAGGCTGCCGTCTTTGGCCTCACCCGGACGCACCGGCCTGCCCGCCAGCGAGGCGCTCCAGATGGCCGCGCCCGTGGGCAGAGTGATCTTCAGAAAATTTCGCTGGTTGTTGCGGATGGCATACTGCGCTTGCACCAGGCTCCTGCCTTCCTTGCTGAGCAGCACGCGATAGCGCGCTTCTTCGATGTTGGCCATCAACACGGCCTGCTGCGCGTAGCGAGCAATGTCCACGGCAAGCGAGCGCGGCGCTTTGGCGTCGGACGAACGAAAATGAAATGCCACCATTGATGGCGACTGCCGCGCAGCGACGTAGTCTCCCAACTCCGCGGCATCGGCATTCTCCAGCCCTTGCGTTTTCAGGTCTTTGATTTCACCTGCGCCCAGTACCTCCACGGCCACGCCGCCGGTATCGCGCTCCGTGTTGAGCAGCCGCAGAAGCGAGATATCGATGTGACCGTCGCGTGGGGTCTTGGTTTCTCCGGTAATGGTGAAACGCGCTGACTGCTCCACCGGCTCCAGGAAAGTGACGATGAGTTCGCCGGCCTTGACCTCCCAGTCGGCAACCATGCCGCCGGAAACCTGATTAATGGTGATGTTTTCCGGCAGCTGTATCCTCGCTTCTTTCGCTGCGCCCTGCGTGACTTCAATATTCACTTCGGCGTAAAGAGAAGTTGAGTCTTCCGCCAGGCTGGTGAGTTGCGTGAGCGATCCTCGCTGGCGCAGCGGCAACGTAATGTGGTGGTCTTCAATCTTTCTGTGCCAGGTAAACGTGAGCGGCTCATTGCCATGCGCGTAAGCCAGCCACTTGCTTTCGTCGCCGGTCTCGATTTTTTCCGTCAGCAGTCCGCCGCTGAGCTTAACGTCCACGCCCTGGCGCGGCAGCTGCACGGCGGCTCGCGTGACGCCGGAAGACGTTGAAGGCAGCGAGATGCGCTCTTCACCGGCGGAAGCGTTCACGGGCAGCGCGATATCAAGCAGAAGGACCGCGCGCCCGGCATGGGCCAGCACCGCCGACAACTGGCTGGCGCCCTTGCCTGAAGCTGAGACCAGCGAGACGAGCTTGCCGTCCAGCCGGGCTTCACGCACCAGCAGACCCGAAGGAATGGGCACGCGCACCCAGCCATCTTTCAACACATCAACGGTAAGACTGGCGCGACCGGTGGCCAGCTCGCTGGCAATGCGCAGGTCATAGTCGACACGCGTGAGCGTGGCATCCACAGGCGGCGGCTCGGGATCGCGCTCAGTGGGAAAGGCGCGGGTACGAAGACTCTGGTAGTCGTCCACGGAGATGACCACCCAGCCCGGCGAGTGGGAAAGATCTGCGGAAAGCTGCGGTGCAGGTGTTTGCGCCTGCGCGGTGAGCGCAGCCATAAGGAACGTGGCCAGCGCAAAGGAGAGAGCCACAATAAGCGACTCTCTGATGGATGAAAGAATGGAATTTCTGGACGACTTTGACCTTCTCATGGAGAACGCCTCTCATTCCTACGGAATTCAATTATGGAGATACCAAAAAGCGCAGCCGGTGGGGACGGCTGTTCGGTTGGGGACACAACTGCTCTGGACGCGAACAGAAGCCAGAAAGCGCGCTTCAATGCCTGGGTAAGGCTTTCTGGCCTTCGGCCCACTGGGGGTTGCTAGAGTAAGAACGGAATAGCTGGATTTCTTGCAGGGAAAAACTGAAAAGAAGACGGTTTCCCACGGAATGCCGGTTGCACGCAGCCAGCCGGGGACAACTCAAAAATTACTCAGTTTCTTAAGGGTATACTGCACCGATGAAACACATTATTATGCTTGCAACGGTACACCAACTCCAGAAGTCCGGGCATTTCCTCAATGGCGAACTTGAGGACCGTTTGCGATATCTTCGTGAAAAGTTTTCTTTCGAGATAATACTAGAGGAATGGTCTAAGAATCAGGGCCCCACCTTTGCTGCTGATTATGCCAATAAGCTGCATCTGAAATGGGAGGATATCGGTACTTCCAAGGAAGAGCAATTCTCGACGTACAAGTACCCCATAAATCATCCTGGCCACGATGGAACTCTTGACTCTGATCCCGATGCTCCTGAGCTTTCCGAATATGGGCCTTATGAGCGTCAAGAGAATCGAGAAAAGCAAATGTTAAAAAACATCCAAGAAAAAATGGGTAATCACGAGGTTGGGCTCTTTATTGTGGGCATTGCTCATCTGCATTCACTTTTTGGTAAGTTAGAATCGAACGGCTTCAAAACTACCGCCTATAGCTGGCTGACGATCCGAACTCAGAATAGGTGAAGATCTACGTGAGACAGTCGATAAAGATTTTTTTCCACATCCAAAACTTGTATAATTGATCGTGCACCCCAATTGCTTCCACGGCCATTGGCACAAGCCATTTCTGAGCCGGGGAGCAGAACCCCCAAAAATCACCTGGACGACCTTTCAAAAACCTAAACAATCCATTCGTGCGAGGAGTTCATGGCAGCGAAATATATTTTCGTAACCGGCGGCGTTGTGTCTTCACTGGGCAAAGGGCTGGCGGCGGCTTCCATCGGCTGCCTGCTGGAGAGCCGAGGGCTCAAAGTCAACCTGATGAAGTTTGATCCTTATCTCAACGTCGATCCGGGCACCATGTCACCGTTCCAGCATGGCGAGGTCTTTGTGACCGACGACGGCGCCGAGACCGACTTGGACCTGGGCCACTACGAGCGCTTCACCCACGCCAAGCTGCTGCGCGACAACAACTGGACCACCGGCCGCATTTACGAGCAAATCATCACCAAGGAGCGCCGCGGCGACTATCTGGGAAAGACCGTGCAGGTGATTCCGCATGTGACCAATGAAATCAAGGCCGCGATGAAGAAAGTGGCGCAGGATGTGGACGTGGCGCTGGTGGAGATCGGCGGCACGGTGGGCGACATTGAGTCACTGCCATTTCTGGAAGCGATCCGCCAGATGCGCCAGGAGCTGGGCCGCGACAATACCATCTTTATTCACGTGACGCTGGTACCGTGGATCGGCGCGGCGGGCGAGCTCAAGACCAAACCGACACAACACTCGGTAAAAGAGCTGTTGAGCATTGGAATCCAGCCGGACATCCTGCTCTGCCGCACTGACCGATTCCTTTCCCGGGAACTGAAAGGCAAGATCGCGCTGTTCTGCAACGTGGAAGATGAAGCGGTGATCACGGCAAAAGATGTGGCATCGATCTACGAGGTGCCGCTGGTGTTTGCGCGTGAAGGCGTGGACACGTTGCTGCTGCGCTATCTGCGCATGGACGCGAAGGCGCCCGACCTGACGCGATGGGAAGAGCTGATGCACCGTATCTACAACCCCAAAGACGAAGTCCATATTGGGATAGTGGGCAAATACGTGGAGTATGAAGATTCGTATAAGTCACTCAAGGAAGCGCTGGTCCATGGCGCGGTGGCGCACAACCTGAAGCTGAACCTGACGTGGGTGGAAGCCGAAGGACTCGAAGGCAAAGACGGCAATCGCGATTATGAAACCCAGCTTGAGGGCTTTGACGGAATCCTGGTGCCCGGAGGCTTTGGCAAACGCGGCATTGAGGGCATGCTGAATGGAATTCGCTATGCCCGCGAGAAAAAAGTCCCGTACTTTGGCATTTGCCTGGGCATGCAGACGGCGTGCATTGAGTTTGCGCGCAACGTCTGCGGACTGGACGAAGCGAACTCCAGCGAGTTTGACCAGGCTACGCCGCATCGCATCATTTATAAGCTCCGCGAGTTGACGGGCATTGATGAACTGGGCGGCACCATGCGGCTGGGTGCATGGACATGCAAGCTGGAGCCGAACAGCCAGGCGGCGAAGGCTTACGGCACAACAGAGATTAGCGAACGGCATCGCCACCGCTATGAGTTCAACCGCGAGTATGAAGCCGTTTTGACCGGCGGCGGCTTGCGCATCACCGGCGCCACGCCCGACGGAACTTATGTCGAAATCGTCGAAATCCCCGATCATCCTTATTTTCTGGGCTGCCAGTTCCACCCTGAATTCAAGTCAAAGCCGCTGGAGCCGCATCCGCTCTTCAGCAGCTTTGTGAAAGCCAGCTATGAGAGTGGCCGCAAACGCCGCGACGCCAAGAGCACAGAAGATGTGGAGATGTTCCTGAGGCCGGAGAGGATTGTCAGGAGATAGCGGGATTTGAATTTGCAATTTGAATTTCAAGAATTGCCAACTTCGGAAAACTAGCTTTCTCTGCACCGGGCGATGATGAGAGTAATGTCGTCGTGTTGCTCGCGGGCGCTGAACCGCCGCACCTCTTCGACAACCGAGTCCAGTAGATTCTGGGGAGACAAGCTGCGTTTTTGCTGTAATGCGTTGATCAGCCTGTCTTCCCCGAATTCTTCTCCGGCATTATTGAAAGACTCGGTGATGCCGTCAGTGTAGAGCGCGAACGTATCTCCCGGAAAAAGGCTGCATTCGGCCATGGAG
>DASXIL010000072.1:0-3321 GCA_036497985.1 Candidatus Angelobacter sp.
ATAGTACGCAACTTTCTGCGCTGATGCTTGAGATATTTTGCAGGGCCAACACTGCTTCGTCCGAGTCTTCCACTAAGAAACCCGTCACTCCGTCTCGCACCACCTCAGCGAGTGCGCCCTTGCGGAGAGCTACTACTGGAGTTCCGGACGCCGCTGCTTCCATCGCCACCAGAGAGCTGGTTTCTTCTGCCAAGCTGGTGATCAACAAAGCTTTTGCCTCACGCAGCAAACGCCGCTTTAACTCTGCCGGTGGCGCGGAGATGAATCTGGCATTCGGTATGGATCGCAGCCGCGGCGCAACTTCTCTCTCAAAATATCGCTGATGATAAGAAAACGGATAGACCTGCCCGGCAAGTGTAATAGGTAATCCCGCGTCGGCTGCGATCTCCAGCGCCAGATGCGGCGCTTTTTCTTCGCAAATGCGTCCCAGCCAGAGCAGCCCTTGGCGATGGCCAACCTCGCGCCGCACATCTGCAACGGCGTTGCCGCTAAAACAATCCAGCGCGATCCCGTTCGGAACCACGCCAACCAGCGCGTCAAGGTTGGCAAAACTCTTCGCTTGGGAATCAGACACACAGTTAAAGCTCACATTGGCTGGGACATCGTCAAAGCTTCCCGCCGGATAAAAACTGCGCGGCAGATGCAGCGTGGCGAGTACCGGCGCATCGATCTCCGCGGCACGTCTCCAGAAACTGCCGGAATGGTCATGGACCAGATCAAACGCCCTGCCTTCACGCTCCGTGCGCCGCACAAAATCCACCACGCGGTCTTCGTGCTCTACGCGCCGCCGCTCGTAATCGTCGGGCCGGGTGCAGGGTTCGCCCGTTGAGAAAAGCTCTCCGCTCACGCGCGAACCCACCGACGCCGCAACCGTAGTGTGAGCGCCACCGCGAGCCATCTCGCGCTCCAGCGTCCATAAAATTTGCTCCGCGCCGCCCGCTGACTCGTCATGGACCTGGAGCAGGGGGTACGCAACGTAAAGAATCCGTGCCATCGCTCTTTTTTAGATGCAAGATCAGGCAGACGCCAAACTAGGCAAACGTTAGGATTAGTGGCGATGCCAATCACGCGCCGAGCCACCTGCGGCAAGGCAGAAAGAAAGCTCCCACACCAAAACTCTCAAAGCGGTTCGGAGCGCAAGCGACAAAAATCAAAGTAAGGCTTTGCTGACCAAACGTTGGACGGTTATACTCCGCACTTGTTCTTTTAGCCTCAAACTTGGAGGGGGCGGCTGCCGTTGGCTGAGTTCCACGGCACACAAACCATGGATGTCTTACGCGCAGAAATCGAACGGTTATATGCCAATGGCGCATTGCCTCCGGAAGTGGCAGTGCATGCGCGGCATGCTTTCAGGGAATTTCATGAAGCGCTTACCCGTGGCGAGGTCCGCGCCGCGGAAAAGCAAGACGGCCAGTGGCGAGTAAACTCCTGGGTCAAGCAGGGTATCCTGCTGGGCTTTCGCCTGGGCGACCTGGAAGAATCCAGCAGCGGCGTCCTTAGCTTTGTGGACAAAGACACTTTCCCGGCACGTCGCTTCAGCCTGTCTGATCGTGTTCGCGTGGTGCCCGGCGGATCGTCCATCCGCAGCGGCGCGTATATCGCTCCGGGCGTGATCTGCATGCCGCCGATGTACGTCAATGTGGGCGCGTACGTAGATGAAGCCACGCTGATCGATTCGCACGCGCTGGTCGGCTCTTGTGCGCAGATCGGCAAACGCGTACACCTGAGCGCGGCGGCGCAGATTGGCGGCGTGCTGGAGCCGGTGGGCGCATCCCCCGTGATCATTGAAGATGACGTTCTCGTCGGCGGAAATTGTGGCGTTTATGAAGGAACGCAGGTTCTGAACGGCGCGGTGCTGGGTGCAGGCGTAATTCTTACCCGCGCCACGCCGGTTTACGACATCGTGCGTGAACAGGTCTATCGCTCATCGGTCGATTTGCCCCTGGTGATTCCTGAGAACGCCGTGGTCGTGCCGGGATCGCGCGCCATCGCCAAAGGAAAAGCCGCGGAGTGGGGACTTTCACTCTATACTCCTGTGATCGTGAAATACCGCGACAACAAGACCCAGGGATCAATTGAGTTGGAGGACCTGCTGCGATGATGGATCGCTCAAAGTTACGGTTCCGTTTTTTGCTGGCATTTTTGGCCCTGGCAGGTGTGTCTTCACTTTTCTGGGCCGTCGCCCAGTATGGGCATGTGTCCATCCACCCTTATATCTCCATCGGATTACATTGGGCAGCGCTGCTCACGCTTTGCAGTTACGCGTTCCTGCGTCGCTCACTTACCGTGTGGATTTTTGTCGGCATGCTGGTGGGCGCGGAAATTGGCTACGATCTGAAGTTCCTCGACGATGCTTCGCGCCTGCGGGCGGCTGCCAACTTTCAAGTGCTCAGCGGGGTTTTCCTGCGGTTGGTCAAGACCATAGTTGCTCCTCTGATCTTCTCAACGCTGGTGGTGGGAATCGCCGGTCACTCCAACCTGAAGCAAGTCGGACGGATGGGCGTGAAAGCTCTTCTCTATTTTGAAGTGATCACGACCCTCGCCCTTTTCATCGGGCTGGCGGCGATCAACATTTCCAAGGCAGGCGTCGGCGTTCCACAGGTTGCGGGCTCCGCGGCTGCCTTGCCGGCCACGCAGCCGGAAAAATTCACCGACATCATTCTAAAGATCTTCCCGGAGAACATCGCCAAATCAGTGGCTGAAGGGCAGGTCCTGCAGATCGTCGTATTCAGCGTCATCTTTGGGATTGCTTTGGCATTGTTGAGCGACGAAAAACGCCGTCCCATGCTGTCGTTCTGCAACAGCCTGGCAGAAACCATGTTCAAGTTTACGAACATTGTAATGATGTTTGCGCCGATTGGCGTGACCGGGGCAATGGCTTACACCATTGGCACCATGGGCTTCGGCGTATTAACGAACCTGCTCGCCCTGCTGGTCACGCTCTATGCCGCCCTGATCGTTTTTGTGCTTTGCGTGTTGCTGCCGGTTGCGCTCATAGCAAGGTTGCCGGTTAAGCGTTTCTTTCGCGCCGTCGCCGAACCCGTCTCCATCGCTTTTGCCACCGCCAGTTCGGAGTCAGCGCTGCCCCGCGCCATGGAATCCATGGAGGCATTCGGCGTTCCCCGGCAGATTGTGGCCTTCGTCTTGCCTACCGGTTACAGCTTCAACCTGGACGGCAGCACGCTTTACCTTTCGCTCGCTGCAATTTTTGTGGCCCAGGCAGCCGGAGTTCATATGAGCTTGGGCCAGCAACTGGTGATGTTGTTCACTCTCATGCTGACTACAAAAGGACTCGCAGGAGTTCCACGAGGAATGCTGGTA
>DASXIL010000073.1:0-4697 GCA_036497985.1 Candidatus Angelobacter sp.
GTGTGCCGGTCGCCCGCCTCGACTTTCGGTGCAATCTCGTTTTTCTGGATGTTGCGCATCACGTCGATGATTCTTTCGTACACCTGCCGCAATTCGCCTTCCGGCAGCGGCCCGTGATTCGCCCTTTGAACGTTCTCAAAAATCTTTTTCTCGCGCTCAGGTTCGTAGATCGGCATGCTGGTATTTCGTTTCAGCTTGCCGATTTCGTGCGCTGCCTGGGCGCGTTCGTTCAGTAATTCCACCAGGCGGCGGTCAAGCTCATCGATTTTTATCCGCCAGTCGGCGATCTCCATAGCCCTTGTCGTCCTGATATACAGCCACTAAAGGCCATATAAACTTAATTAAGTTAACATGCTAACAGAATAACTTAATTATATTAACTTTGTGAAGTGGCCGCACTCTTGACTCCCGACTTTAATTCGCGCACAAAGCTCTCCACCGCCTGTGCCTCTCTGCCCGGGTTCTGCTCAATGAGTTGCACGATCGCGCTGCCGACAACGACGCCATCGGCGAATTGCCCGACTTCCGCAAACTGCTGCGCGTTGGAAATGCCAAAGCCCACGGCAACCGGCAGCTTGGTGAACTTGCGAATGCGTTTCACCAGGCCTTGCACATCAGCCGCAACTTGCTTTTGCGTTCCGGTGATTCCTGTACGTGATACCGCATAGACAAAACCTTTGCACGCCCCGGCGATGGCTTTGAGGCGTTGGTCAGGACTGGTGGGAGCGGCAAGAAAAACCGTATCGAGATTATGCTCCGCCATTACGCGGCGATAGTCGCTCGCTTCTTCCACCGTCAGGTCAGTGATCAGCGCGCCGTCCACGCCGGTCTTTGCCGCTTCCGCGCAAAAACGCTCCATGCCAAAACGCAACATGGGATTCAGGTAAGTAAACACGATCAACCCGGCGTCAGTTTGTTTGCGGACGTCAGCCGCCAGGCGCAGCACATCTTGCAAAGACGTTCCGTGCTTCAGTGCGCGTTCGCTTGCGCGTTGAATTACCGGCCCATCCGCCACGGGATCACTGAACGGCACGCCGAGTTCTATGATGTCGGCGCCGGCCCGGCAGGCAGCCAGTATGATTTCCCGGGTCGTGGCGATGTCGGGGTCGCCGCACGTGACGTAGGCGACCAAGGCTGGCTGGGTCTTGAAAGATCGGGTGATCCGGTGATCGGGAGAGTCAATCGGCACATCGGAAAATCGGGACATCGGGTCATCGGAAGCTACCGTATGTCGGCCGGATGAAGAATTGGTCTTTTTTGTCATGATTTTGCCGTCTTTCGCGAAGCGAGAAAAATTGCAACTAGTTCATTTCCTTCCGCTATCAGTTCGCGCAGCTTTGATGCCGGTATAATTCCGCTGTCACTCAAGAGCTCCAGCCCAAAATACCGTTTCGTCGGCCTCCTCAAGAACAATGCCAAGCTTGGAAATGAATTCGGCTTTAGAACGCGCCAACCCAACAGCTCTGTAGTTCGCAGCTGCTCCAGTTGCTGATCTCAGAATTTGATTGTTGATAATGTTCGTTTCGCGCGTGCTCGGGATAGTCTGGCACATTCTCATGATTCGTAAAGCAAAATCCTTGGTCCTTCTTCGTAGTTCCTGATGCTTATCCAAGCTCATGTCTCACCAATTCGCTTTTCCGATTACGGATTTTTGATGTCCCGATGTTCTGATCTCTCATCCGATCTTCAAGCTCTCCCGCAAAATCCCAATATCCTTATCGCCGCGCCCAGAAATATTTACGATCACAATCTCTGACTTCTTCATCTTCGGCGCGCGCTTGATGCATTCCGCCACGGCATGGGACGACTCCAGCGCCGGAATAATCCCTTCTGTGCGCGCCAGCCGCGTGCAAGCTTCAAGAGCTTCTTCGTCGGAAGCCGCGACGTATTCGGCACGGCCTGAATCCGCCAGCGCCGCGTGTTCCGGCCCAATGGAGGGATAATCTAGTCCGGCAGAAATAGAGTGCGTGAGCCCAATCTGGCCATGCTCATCCTGCAGGACGTAAGAGAAAGTCCCCTGGAGCACGCCCGGCAGTCCGCCGCGAAAACGCGCAGCATGTTCACCCAGTTGATTGCCGCGGCCCCCGGCCTCAACGCCGATCAGTTTGACGCGCTTATCTTTCAGAAATTCATGGAAAATTCCTATGGCGTTGGAGCCGCCGCCCACGCAGGCGATGATCGCAGCAGGCAGCTTGCCTTCAGCCTTAAGGATTTGTGCGCGCGCTTCGCGGCCAATCACCGAATGAAAATCGCGCACCATTGTGGGATAAGGATGAGCGCCCAGCACGCTGCCCAGCAGGTAATGCGTGTCGCGGACGTTGGTGACCCAATCGCGCATCGCTTCGTTAATCGCATCTTTCAGCGTGCGCGAGCCGGACTCCACGCCGCGAACTTCCGCGCCAAGCAGACGCATACGGAAGACGTTCAATTCCTGCCGCCGCATGTCTTCCGTGCCCATATAGACGACGCATTGCAGTCCGAATAGAGCGCAGACGGTGGCTGTGGCCACGCCGTGTTGTCCCGCGCCCGTTTCCGCGATGATTCTTTTCTTGCCCATACGCATCGCAAGCAATGCCTGGCCCAGGCAGTTATTGATTTTGTGGGCGCCGGTGTGCAGCAGGTCTTCGCGTTTGAGATAAATCCTGGCGCCGCCCAGTTCCTTTGTCAGGCGCGCCGCATGAAACAGGGCCGTTGGACGTCCCGCGTACTCTTTTAGCAGGCGCTCAAACTCGGCACGAAACTTCTTGTCACGCTTCGCCTTGTCATACTCGCGCTCCAATTCCTCCAAGGCAGCCATGAGTGTTTCTGGCACATAGCGGCCGCCGTAAGGACCAAATCGTCCAGGTACATATTTCTCTTTTTTCAATGCGCTCGATCTCATATCTGTTCCGCCTTCCGCACCGCCGCAACAAATGCCTTCAGTCTTTCCGGGTCCTTCCGTCCAGGCTCGCGCTCCACGCCGGTTACAACGTCCACGCCCCAGGGCCTGAAAGTTCGAATCGCCTCGCCGACATTCTCCGGGTTCAGTCCGCCGGCGATCACAAATTGCCACTGCCGGTCGCCTAATTGCTTTCGCGCCGATTGCCAGTCGAAGGTCTGACCGCTCCCTGCACCGGAATCAAACAGCCATGTATCCACCGTGCCGGCCACGGCAGCATACGCGTCAATCCTGATCTCAAATGCTTCCTGAACGATCACCGTTTTCATCTTCCGCAAACTGTCCCGCCTGTCCGCTGGCAAATAGCCATAAACTTCTGCAGGGAAATCACCTTCTCCGTGCATCTGTATCCCGGTCAGGTCCACTTCGCTGAGCACCTGGCGAATTTTCATTGCACCCGCATCCAGAAACACCCCGATGCGTTCAACTTCGCGCGGCAACTGGTCAATAATCTTCTGCGCCTCCTCTGTGGAGATGCGACGCTTGCTGGGCGCAAAGATAAAGCCCAACGCGTCGGCGCCGGCTTCAATCGAGCTGAGCGCGTCTTCAAGAGAGGTAGTGCCACAGATTTTAATCCAGGTACGCATGCAATTTATTTTTGTGAGGAATTCTGCTTTGGCTTCTTACTGGACTGTGCCACGCCAATGTGGAAAAGCCGAGGTGGATGGCGAATACCATCCTGCGTCCTGTAAGAGCTGCTGCAGTCTCTGCCCGGGATCTTCAGCGCGCATCAGCGCTTCACCAATGAGAAACGCCTGATAGCCGGCAGCATGCAGTTCGCGAATTTCCGCGCCGCTGTCAATTCCGCTTTCGGCAACGCGAAGCACGTGGCTGGGAATACTGTCTGCCAGATCGATAACCGTGTCCAGGCTGACTTGAAAGGTCTTAAGATTGCGGCTATTCACTCCGATGATATCGGCGCCGCCCTCAAGCGCGCGCTTCAACTCTTCTTCGTCGTGGACTTCACACAAGGCATCCAGGTCCAGAACGCGAGAGTAATCCAGCAGCCGGCGAAACGTAGCATCGTCCAGCGCGGAGAGAATCAAGAGGATGGCGTCTGCGTGATGAGCGCGGGCCTCAGTGATTTGAAATTCATCGATAATGAAATCTTTGCGCAGGCATGGCAGCTCAGTAGCGGCAGAAGCCTCAAGCAAGTTGGCCAGCGATCCATGAAAGAATTCTTCATCGGTAAGCACGGACAAAGCGGATGCTCCGCCACGAGCAAGCTGGTTGGCCAGCGTTCCTACGGGAAACGTGCCGCGAATGGTTCCCTTGGATGGAGAAGCCTTTTTTAGCTCGCCGATTACTGCAGGACCGAGCTGGGACATGGCCACCAAGCGCTTGCGAAAACCGCGCGGCGTATGCGCCGCAGCCGCTTTTTCCAGCGGACGCACCTGTACCTGCGCTTTAGAGCGTTCAACGCGCTCGCGCGTAGCGGCAAGAATCTGGTCCAGAGTAGTCATGGCAGCAGCAGATTCAAGTATATGGGTTCAGCGGGAGAAACCGAAGGGGAAAAAGCCGCGGAAGCACGCGAAAAATCCGAAATGAACCAAAGGAAAACTCTCAGTAAATTCGAATTTAGGCGCTCCCACCGCGGCGTGAGGCTTTTATAAGAACAGTTTACAACTCGCCATGCGTCCGAGAACGATCTTCAATCACGATACCGCCATTTTCCGTGGTGGCCCTGACTTGCGGGTTCGCTCCGCCCATGCGGAACAATTTGTGCCCGTTATCCCATGTACGCTCACCGGCATCGCAG
>DASXIL010000074.1:0-4105 GCA_036497985.1 Candidatus Angelobacter sp.
CGGTGGAGTGCGTGTAATCCTGTACGGCAAGACCAAAGTGTCCAGGAGAAGGCTGACCCGGCCGCTCCAAAACGTATTCGCCCGGGCCCATTAGCTTGATTACAGCCAATGAGAGATCGGCGAAGTGGTCAGGATCGGCGGCCTTGCGTGTCTGCAGGAAATCATTGAGCGCCTTGGAATCCGCTACCGCGGGAAGCTTGCCGCCCTGCTGTGCCGCCAAGGCCACAATGCGGTCCCAGCGTTCCGGCGTTTTTACTACACGCCGGATGGACGAAATCCCGGCTTCTTCCAGAGTGCGTGCCACTACTCCATTGGCGGCGATCATGAAATCTTCAATCAACTCCGTGGCGCGGTTCTTCTCCTGCTTTTGCAGGTCTACGATCTTGTCATTGAGGATCACCGGATGCACTTCCGCGGTTTCAATATTGAGCGCGCCGTGGCGATAGCGTTCGTTCTTGAGCGCCTGCGCCACGTCGTCCTGCAACTTGAGCTGGGCCTGTAATTCGGGCGAGGCAGCTACTTTTGCGGGCGCCGGCCCGGTACCTTCCAGCCATGCTCCCACAGCGGGATATGCAAGCTGCGCCTTGTTGACGACTATTGCCGGATAGATTTGATGCTTGCTCACCTGTCCATTGCTATCCACGACGAATTCTGTAACTACGCTTAGCTTGCCATCCACTTCAAGCAGCGAGGTTGTGCCGGTGGAGAGCTCTTCCGGCAGCATGGGAAAGTTACGCACACCGGTGTAAACCGTACACGTTTCCTTGCTTGCATGCAGGTCAATGGGCGTGCCTTTGGGGACAAACGAGTCGACATCGGCTATTCCGACCAGGACCCTTGTCGTGCCATCGGGCAGCTTTTCTGCGTATTCAATCTGGTCAAGATCGCGCGAGGTGTCATTGTCAATGGACGACCAGAGCAGTTTGCGCAGGTCCTGGACGTTTCCCGGGCCTGCCTGTGGCGGCTTGCTCTTGATAGCAGCCAGTTGCTGTGCGACCGCCGGAGGAAAGTCGGGCTCAAAACCATTTTGCAGCATCAGTTGCTTTGCCGCTGCCTGGAGATCGAAGTGCGAGGGATGAGAATTATTCATAGATGAAAATGGAAGCAGAAAAGCTTAACACGGCGAGCGCATACAAATGTTGATAGGTGCTGTATTGTCCGCAGCAAGCGCGAAAATAAAGGCTGCCGGATTCGGCAGCCTCGTTGTCGATAATCGTGATGCTTTACCGTGCAAAGGTTCCAACAAACGCGCTGCGCTTGTCGTGCAAGGTCCATGAAGTGTTCAGGTCTTTGCCGCGATATTCGTCGGTGATAGCCACGGCGGGCATGGCGTGTGCGGTCTGTGTGAGGGGTTTGTAGAAAGTATCTTCATTGCCGCAAAGGTGGTCTTTCTCGCCGATGGCGCGGGTTTCAACCGTCACGACGTTGCCGGCCTGCAAACGCGCGCGGGTGCTGTGTTCGCCCTGTGCTACTTCCATGTCTATCGGCGCATCCACTACGCGGACAACATGGCGCAGAAGTTCGCCGCCCATCTCCTGGGCAAAGTTGATCAGCGCCTGGCGCTGCGCTGGCGTGGCTTGGCGGTCAACCAGCAGCACTGATTTGGCGGGATACGGCTTGCCATAGGGATCGCCCAGCGTGGCCTGCGCCTTGATAGCGCCGACGACCGTCAAACCGTCAAGCGAGACACCGTCCCACTTGCCTTCGCCAATGTGCCAGGCGACGATCGCCTCCTGACCGGCGGTATTCATCTCGCCATTGGCAAAGCACTGGCCCACGTACACATCGGCGCTGCGTGTTTCAAGATACTGGCCTTTGATCTGTGGCGTAATGCTGGTTGGCGGCGCGGGCGGTTGGGCGCAAATGGCCGTAGCGGAAAAGAACACCGTAAAAATGAGCGTTGCTGCAAGAGTTCGATACATAAGGAAACTCCCAAACCTATCTTTATATTGTAAGACGGTCGCACGGGCTGAGGTAGAGATTTTCGTAAAAACCATTGGAACCCAAGACCGGAGAAGCAAGCTTTCTTCACAAAAAATGTCCAAAACAAATGCTTATTTGCTTCCCCCAACCACTGACATATTGTAGATTAGCCACATCCCCCCGAAAGATTCATTTGCCCCGGACAAGAGCGTTAAAACTCCGGGTTAGGTCCGATCGATGTTAAGAGGAGATGCAAGATGCGTTTCAAACTAATGCTAAGTCTCATTGTCCTGGCAGGCTGCTTCAGCGCCGCGTTTGGCCAGCAAACCCCACCCGCCACCGTGGAACCGGTGAAGGCCACAACGACAGAACCGGCGCCTGCTTCGGCTTCCACCGAAAAACTTGTGCTGAAAGACGGAAGCGACGTGAAGCTGAAATTCGCGGAGGCCGTAAGTTCAAAAACCGCTACTGAAGGCGACTCCGTCAATCTTGTGCTGGACGAAGATTTAAAGATCGGCAATGTGGTGGTGGCAAAAGCAGGTTCAAAAGCTGTAGGCACTGTCACTCATGCGAAGAAGGCTGGCATGATGGGCAAGGCGGGCGAACTCAACATGCGCCTTGACTATTTGAAGGTAGGCGACGACCGGGTCAAGGTTCGTGGAAGCAAAGGCAAAGAGGGCGAAGGGAAAGAAGGAACCGCGGTGGCATTGACCGTTTTGTTTGGGCCGATTGGGCTGATCAAACACGGAAAAAATGTTGACGTGAAGGAAGGAACGCCATTAGCCGCATTCCTGGACCAGGATTACACGATACCCGCGGCCAAGTAAGCGCGCTGATCAGAATCGCAGAAAAATGGCTGGAGTAGAAAATCAAATCTATTCCAGCCATTCGCATTTTTGTTCGATAATCACCGAGCGCGACTATCGTACTTGTGCAAATCTTTAGCCGCTCGATTATTTACTCGCTCCGCAGTGGCAGCTCCAGAGCAAGGAAAAGCATAAGATTTTCTGCCGCATCACGACGCGGAAGAAGCGGCAGAATACGTTATAGGATTTTCCAGGCGGCGTGCCGCAAAATAAATCAGGGTAAATCCCACATTCGCTAGGACCATTAGCAGCAGCGCAGGTACATAAGGAATAGCAAAGCGCAAGCCTAGTGACGCAATCCCGACGGCGGGCAGCCAACGATCAATGCTGACAATCCGCAGCGCGATCACGCCCGCGATCACTACGGTGCAGAGAAAAGTAATCAGAAACGATCCACCAAAGACCTTGCCGATCAGGCCAAAGTTCCGGCGCAGGGCTGGGAAAATCCCCAGAGTCTCATTGACGCTTACCGGAACGACTAGCGTGAACAATGAGGCTATCAGCAAACCAGGGATAAAAAAACAACTGGAGCCCATCATTACCGGGACACCAATCACGGGCGCATAAACCAGCGCGGAGGGCAGAAAGCGCAGCATGTCCACCATAATGGCGGTCAACGCGAGTTCCTGATTGGCAAGCTGGGCTGTGGTGATGCGGCATGCCGCGTGAGCTCCGAGCAACACCGGCGTCCAGAGTGCAAAGTTCAATCCAAAAATTAGGGCGAACTTTTTGCCTTCACCCATTGATTTCCAAAGCAAAACTGGGTCCGCCTGGTCCGGGGGATTGCCGCTAAGCATATACAGCGACATAGCAACAATCACGGTCACGCCAAACACTCCCGCAATCGCGGCGGAAATGCAGTACTGCCCCGCTCGTTGCGCGAACAGCCGGGCAATCTCAGAAAGCAGCGGCGGATCAGGGTTCGTGGTCATCGGGAGTTACTTGCTGGCCCCGCAGTGGCAGCCACGCTCTCCGGAACAGCAATTTCCCGGCTCGGCCAGTTTGCCGTCAGGCCCAATGCAGGTTTGCGTCATGGCGCACCAGAACAGGCCGTCGCCGGATCGCGGGACTGTGGGATCAGGCTATGACCAGATGTATTGGCTCTTCCAATGCAGCGCGGAGCACAGCCCCGCACGTTCTGTGTTGAATCTTTCAGGTACGTTGCTCATGCTGCACCCCCTGCGGCCTGCGATCCAGCTGCGGCCAGAATGGCCCGTTTTACCGCCACCTGGGCCAGATGGATTTTGTGGGCATTATGTCCGAGGCTTTTGGCTTTGGCTACCGCGGCTTGCGCGGCCTGATCTGCCGTGGCCTGC
>DASXIL010000075.1:0-5699 GCA_036497985.1 Candidatus Angelobacter sp.
AGGTCGGCCAATTAGTGGTCGTCCGCAAGCGTCCCTTTGTTGTCATGGATATTGTCCCGTCCGCGATCAATCCTGCGATTCCAGGTAACATCACCTCCCACCTTGTGACGCTGTCTTCCGTTGAGGATGACGGCTTGGGCGAGGAGCTGGAAGTTCTATGGGAGCTTGAGCCCGGAACGTCGGTCCATGAAAAGTCGACTCTGCCCGATCCCAGCAGCTTCGATGATCCCAAGCGTCTCCAGGCATTTCTGGACGCGGTGAAATGGGGCGCAATCTCCCAGAGCGATGACCGCACTCTGCATTCGCCTTTCCGGAGCGGTATTGAGATCGATGATTATCAGTTGGATCCCGTGGTGCGTGCCCTGTCCATGCCCAGGGTGAATCTGCTGGTTGCCGATGACGTCGGCCTGGGCAAGACGATCGAAGCTGGGCTGGTAGTGCAGGAAATGATCCTCCGCCATCGCGTCCGATCTGTGCTGATCGTTTGCCCGTCTTCTCTGCAGTTGCAATGGAAGGAAGAGATGCGGGACAAGTTTGGTCTGGAGTTCCGCATCATTGACAGTGAAGCAATCAGTCAACTCCGCCGCAAGCGCGGAATCCACGTCAATCCGTGGAGCCACTTTCCCCGACTCATCACTTCCATTGATTTTCTCAAACGGGAACGCCCGCTTCGATCTTTCAAGGAAACGATAGATGGTGAAGCCGCCTATCCCAGGCCCTACGATCTCCTCATCATTGATGAAGCCCACAACGTCGCGCCTTCCGGTCGCGGCAAGTACGCCACAGACTCCATGCGTACGGAGGCCATCCGCACGCTCACTCCTTACTTCGAACATAAGCTCTTTCTTTCGGCAACGCCACACAACGGCTATCGCGAAAGCTTTGCTGCTCTGCTTGAGCTGCTGGATAACCAGCGCTTTGCCCGTGCGATAGATCCTGATCGCAACCAGCTTGAGGCTGTGATGGTCCGGCGCATGAAAGACGAACTGAAAAAGCGATGGGATGGCAGCCGCCGGTTTGCTGAACGCAAGGTCAGACACCTTGAAGTCCCGTACACAGATGAGGAAAGGCAGGCGCACCACGCTCTTCAGGAATACACCGCCCTCCGGATGAAGAACGCGACAACCGCGGAAGAACGATTTGCTTCTGAATTTGTTCTCAAACTTCTCAAGAAGCGTTTGTTCTCTTCGCCTGCAGCATTCGGGCTCACGCTGGAAAAACACAGCAAGTCTGTAGGCGGTAAAAAAGCTTTGACCGGTTGGCAGCGCGACGTCAATGACTATTCAGACGATTACGCTGACGATGACCAATACGAGTCTGCCACCGAGGAAGTTGTCGGCACGGCCAGCCAGGCAATCGCCACGTTGTCTCAGGAAGAGCGCGATCTGCTGAAGCAACTGTGGGACTTCGCGGCAAAGGCCACCCCTCTGCCCGACTCCAAAGCGCACAAGCTGATCGAATGGCTCAATCAGAATCTGAAGACAAATGGAAAGTGGAACAACGAGCGCGTCATCATCTTCACCGAATACCGGGCCACCCAGCGGTGGCTCTATGACTTACTGGCGCGGCATGGCTTTGCGGAGCAGGAACGTCTTGAATTGATTTACGGCGGAATGAAGAGTGAGGAACGTGAGCGCATCAAAGCCGCCTTCCAGGCCAGCCCGCAAGATGCGTCAATGCGCATTCTCCTGGCCACGGATGCTGCATCAGAAGGCGTGAATCTTCAGAACCACTGCTCCCGGCTTATCCACTTTGAGATTCCGTGGAATCCCAATCGCATGGAACAGCGCAACGGCCGCGTTGACCGCCACGGCCAGAAAGCTGAAGAAGTCAACATCTTCCATTTCGTCGGCAAGGGTTTTGGTTCGGCTGAGATGGTGGGCAAGGTTGGCGACCTTGAAGCCGACCTGGAGTTCCTGATGCGCGCCGCGCTCAAGGTTGAGACCATCCGTGAGGATCTGGGCAAAGTCGGACCGGTGATCGCCGCTCAGGTGGAAGAAGCCATGCTGGGCAAGCGTACAAAGCTTGACACGGCGCGGGCAGAGTTGGAAGCGGAGCCAGTACGGCGCATTCTGAAGTTTGAGCGCAAGCTCCGCGAGCAGATGGAAAAGCTGGCGAGCCAATTGGATGAAACCAAACGCGAACTCAATCTCACACCCGATCACATTGTGAACGTGGTTCGTGTTGCTCTTGAGTTGGCCGGCCAGCCGGCTTTGGTTCCCGTGGAGGTGAAAGGTATCTGGCCAGACCCAGTGAGTATGCCGAAGCCGTGTCCAGTATTTCGTCTGCCCGCGATGTCAGGCAGCTGGGCTCAGTGCGTTGAAGGGCTTTCTCATCCTCACACGCGCGTGATTCGTCCTATCGTCTTCGATCCTGATCTCGCCGCGGGACGTGATGATGTGGTGTTGGTCCACTTGAATCATCGCCTGGTGCAAATGTGCCTGCGCCTCCTCCGGGCCGAGATATGGAACCTCACCAACCAAACCAAGAAGCTCTCGCGAGTAACTGCCTGTGTGGTTGATGACGCGGCGCTTTCGAACCCGGTGGTGGTTGCCCACGGACGTATTGTGGTTCTTGGCGGTGACAATCAGCGCATCCATGAAGAGATCATCACCGCGGCCGGAGCAATCATTGAGGGCCGCTTTACCCGGCTCAATGTGGGCGAGACCAGCGCCGCCCTCCGGGCCGCCACAGACGTGCCTGTTCCTGACAATATCCAGATGCGTTTTCACAATCTCTGGCCCAAGCATCAAGAGCCGCTGATGAATGCGCTGGAAGCAAGGCGGGTTGAACGCACCAAGAACCTGGAAAAGAACTTTCATGAGATCGCTGAAAACGAAGTGAATAAACTTTCCGCGATCATGACTGAGTTGCAGCGCGCCATTCAGGAAGAACTCGACAGCAAAGATGGCCCTCAGTTGTTACTGGACCTGGGCGGCGACGAGCGTGCCCAGCGCAACCGAGATCTTGATGCCCTTCGTCGGCGTCTGGCGGAAATTCCTGGCGAAATCGAAAAGGAGTCAGAGCATTTGCGTGATCGTTATCGCAATCCCAATGCGCGCTTGTTTCCCGTTGCGGTTACGTATCTGATTCCGCGGCGGCATGTTCTGGGCATTGCCGGAGGGCGTTCATGAACGTATCCCGTCATCACGCAGATTGGCTCTCGCTGGTCAAAACCTCCGGACCATTTGTTTCTCTGCCAGTACTCATACGGGTATTCCCGCAAGGGCTTGACCCGCGCGATCCGGAGCAGGCCAAGCAACTTCGGCTGGCCTATGAAGAATGGCAGGAAAATCCCAATTTCGCCGGCAGGCAGCGTGCATGGATTCTCAACGTGCTCACACAGGCCTTGGAGTATCCTCCAGAGCTGCTCACCGAAGGCCAGACTCTTCCGCCGGGACTCACTGCCGCCATACCGGAGCATGGTGAAACGCTTCAGCCGGATTTCGTGCTTTTGGCGCCGAAGAATCACGAGCTGCTAGGCAAGCCGCAGTTACTCGTCAAGATCTATCCGCCGGACCAACCGCTGGAGAAGCCCGTCACCGGCAAACATTGGAAGGCCAGTCCGGCCACGCGCATGACCGAACTGCTGCATGCCGCGGACATTCCTCTGGGCCTGGTCACCAACGGCGAGCAGTGGATGCTGGTCTTTGCGCCCCGTGGGGAGACATCTGGTTTTGCCTCATGGTTTGCCTCACTGTGGATTGATGAGCCCATCACGCTGCGGGCTTTCCTGTCATTGCTTTCCATTCGACGGCTCATCGGCGTAGCGGCCAGTGACACGCTTCTGGCGCTGCTCAAAGATAGCGCTCAGGACCAGCAGGAAGTCACCAGCCAGCTGGGTGAGCAGGTACGGGATGCGGTGGAAGTTTTGATTCAGGCCTTTGACCGCCTTGATCAGGATAGCGGCCGCATGATGCTCAAAGGCATTGACGAGAAAAGTCTTTATGACGCGGCGCTCACGGTGATGATGCGTCTGGTCTTTCTCTTTTCGGCGGAAGAACGCGGCCTGTTGCACCTGGGCAAACCGATTTATGACGACAATTACGCCGTCTCCACCTTGCGGGAGCAGTTACAGGAAGTAGCCGACCAATATGGCGAAGAAGTGCTGGAGCGCCGATGCGATGGTTGGGCACGTTTGCTGGCTACTTTCCGGGCGGTGCATGGCGGGGTAAATCATCAGGACCTGATGCTGCCAGCTTATGGCGGTTCATTGTTTGATCCTGATCGATATCCTTTTCTGGAAGGGCGTCCGCGGGAGAGCCGCTGGCACAGCAAACCGGCAGAACCGCTGGAGATCAGCAATCGCGTGGTGCTGCATCTGCTCCGGTCATTGCAGATGTTGCGGGTCAAGGTGCCCGGCGGCGGCGCGGCAGAAGCCCTGCGCGTTAGCTTTGAAGGCCTAGATATTGAAAACATCGGCACGGTCTATGAAGGCTTGCTGGATCACACGGCGGTGCGGGCCCGTGAAGTGGTGCTGGGACTCGCGGCGTCGCGGAAGAAGCCGGTGGCAGCCATTACGCTGGCAGAGCTGGAGCGCCTGCAAGCGGAAGATGAAGCCAAGCTGATCGAGACGCTGGAAGAGCTCACGGACAAACAGGCCAAGTCACTCAGAAAGGCGCTGAACAATGACAGCAACCCAGAATCCGATGGCTTTCACAAAGTTCTGATTGCTGCCGGACAAGACCAGCAACTGGCCGAACGTATTCTGCCGTTTCGCGGATTGCTCCGGCAGGATTCCTTTGAGCGGCCCGTGATTGTGTTGCCCGGAGGAATTTACGTTGGCCAGGGCAGCGCCCGGCGTAGCACCGGCACGCACTATACGCCGCGCAGTCTGACTGAGCCCATTGTGCAGCACACGCTGGAGCCACTTGTATATAAAGGACCGGCGGAAGGCCTGGCCAAGGAGCAGTGGCAGCTCAAGCCGCCCAAAGAGATTCTTGATCTCAAGGTTTGCGATATGGCCATGGGCTCCGGAGCGTTTCTGGTGCAGGCCTGCCGCTATCTTTCTGAGCGTCTGGTAGAAGCCTGGGAAGACCTGGAGAAGGCGCATCCTGGAGAAGTGCTGATCACGCCGGAAGGCCAGTTCTCTCAGGGCGAGCCCAGTGAACGGCTGATTTCCAAAGATGCTGAGGAGCGCCTGGCCGTTGCGCGCCGTCTGGTGGCGGACCGCTGTCTTTACGGCGTGGACATCAACCCCATGGCCGTGGAGATGGCCAAGCTCTCCATCTGGCTGATCACCGTGGACAAGAGCCGTCCGTTCAACTTTCTGGACCACGCGCTCAAGTGCGGCGACTCGCTGCTGGGTATCTCGCGCTTCAAGCAGCTTGAAACGTTCAGCCTGGATGACGAAAACGCCAAACAGGTCATCATCCTTTCCAACTATGACGAACTGATCAAGACGGCCATCGCCAAGCGGCGCGAGTTGGAGATGCTGCCCAGCAATGATGCGGCACAGATTGCGACCAAACAGGCGTTGCTGGATGAGGCGGAAGAGAGGATGGAAAGGCTGAAGCTGGCGGCGGATGTGCTGATTGCTGCGGAACTTACGGAAGGCAAAGAGCAGAAGAAAGAGATGGCACGGGCCGCGGCGCATTTGAAGGTGACACAATACATTGCCAAAACAGTTACGGAGTTTCGAGATTTCGCACACAAACAACTTCGCGGTCGCAGAATCTTACACTGGCCTTTGGAATTTC
>DASXIL010000076.1:0-8091 GCA_036497985.1 Candidatus Angelobacter sp.
CGGCAGGGCGACGATGGTGAACTCGTCGGCCGGCGTGGGCGAAGGCGTGGGAGTTTGTGCGCTCAACCAGCCAGCCAAGGACAAGACTGAGACCACTACAAGGCGTGAAAATCTCTCAAACATGCCACAAGAGTATGCAGATGAAAAATGAAATCAATCAGGCGTTTGACCTGAGCAGGATTAAGGCAACTAACCTTAGAAATACATCCTTTTCTTCGCATTTGCTTCTAACTGTTTATCGTAAGTCTTTGTTCCTTCTCACACTCATAACTCTCTTGGACTTATAAAAGGAATTTTCGGCATGAAGGTTACATCGGACCGGATCAAGGCAAGGGCCCAGCAGCTTCGTAATAACGGCTTTAAGTTAAGCGGCAGCATGGTGCGTTCAACGCTCGAATTGAATGCGGGCGCCAGAACGCTGCATCCAGCAAAGGACAATCCCGCGAGCGAAAAGGAAAAGACGGAGAGCCCTGTAAGCAAGCCGGAAAAGGCCGCCTGAGGCCACATCGAGAACAATTTCTGCATTTCTGAATGAATAACAGGAAACTTATGCCCAAGAATGAGCGCAACCAGAATGGCCGTTCAAACGTAAGAGTGCTTCACTTCCCCGCTTCGGTTCCCATGGCGGCTCCTATCGATGGAGACGCGGATGCGCTGGCAGATTCCATCCGCAAAGCCTGGACGCAAAAGTCCTCGGCCCCAAAACAGGCCGCAGGTCCCAATGCGGGATTGCTGCGTCTGGCGGACGGAAAAATTTAGCTTAAAAGATTTTTACTTGCCTGCGTACATCTCCGCGGCCTTCTCTGCCACCAGTTTCATCTGGACGGCTTCGGGATCGATCACCCGCATGTTGTCCCAGTCATAGGCAAACTCTTTGGCACATTTCAGGCAGACAAAATAAGTTCCGGTAATGGCAGCGACACGTGACCGTGGCTGGCCCTTGCGGCAGGTAATGAGCGGCGTGCATTTCTTATGACGGCAGCGGAAAACCCTGGACCATGCCAGTTCCACAAATTCGATAAACACAGACACCTCTCATAGGGGAGCCTCGGAGGGTGAAAGACGGCCAACCTCAAACACATTTCAATTGGGACGGGGAACTCCCTTGCTGAATATCATGAGCTGCGTTTCTTGGCCGGCGATTAAAGGTCGGTTAAAAAAGCTAATAGATTTGATTGCTGGATAACTTGAGTGGACTTTGCAGAACAGCGATCCAAGGAAAGGGCATTTCGGAAAAGCGGCCTAAAAAATTATTAGGTGGATACGGCTTCCGGGTCCATATCCACCTATTTAGCAGTCGACGGATGAGCCTGCTTCTGTAGTAGTAGAGTCAGAAGGCTCGCCGGAAATATAGCCTTGTCTAGAAAAATTCTAAATATTTTCAAATAATTATGTAACTTGTTTATTTTCAATATATTAAGAAGATGTTTATTTTCGCAGGCAAGGGACGCTTCAATGTCCCGCCATCCGTTTTCCATTGGGTAGAATGGCTGGATGCCATTCTCTGATTTTCAGGGCAATGCGGAGATCATCCGCCAGTTGCGGGAGATGCTGGCCCGCGACCGGTTTCCCCATGCCGTGATCCTGGCCGGCCCGCAGGGCGCAGGAAAGTACACCCTGGCGCTGATGGTGGCCCGAACCATGAACTGCCTTGATCCCCGGGTCACTGACGGCCTGCCGGATTTCTGTGGCGTCTGCTCAAACTGCACCCGCATTGGCCAGGCTGAAGATCTGGAAGCCCGCTTTGCTGAGGCAGTGGAAGCCCGTGAAGGGCTGCGCGAGACCGACAAGCGCGAAACCCGCATCCTGGTGCAGACCCATCCCGACGTTCTGGTGGTACCGCCTGATCCGCCGCAGATGATGATCAAAGTTGACCAGGTTCGGCAGGTGATCCAGACTGCGCGTTATAAGCCGCAGGAATCGCGCCGGCGCGTATTTGTTTTTGTGGATTCGGCGTTCATGAAAGAAGCGGCCAATGCGCTGCTGAAAGTGCTGGAAGAGCCGCCGGATTTTGCCACACTTTTCATCCTCGTCCGCAATCCCGGAGAATTGCTGCCAACGATCCGCTCACGCTGCGTGATCTTCAGCCTGAGCGCCCTTCCAAATTCCGAAATTGAACACTACCTGAAAAAATCGCGTCCGGAGTGGAACGTGCGCCAGCGCCAGCTTGTGGCCCGACTGAGCGGCGGGGCTGTTGGCCGGGCACGCACACTCAACCTGGAAGAATATATGTCGGCGCGCAAGGACGCGCTGACGCTGCTGGTAACGGCCGTCCGATCAGGCGAGCATTCCGATCTTTTTCGCACCACGGAAACCTATCGAGCGGGGGGTGAGGGCAAAGAAAAAACAGACCGCTTGCTGGGCGCGGTTTATGGCTTGCTGAAAGACCTGCTGGCGCTGGTTTCGAACGCTCCGGAACTGGTCCGCAACACGGATATCGCGGCAGAGTTGAAGTCGCTGGCTGCGGCCGTGGATTTCAACTGGATTACACAGGCAAACTATCAGCTGGGACAGGTCCAAAGCGGGATGCGCCGCAACGTGTTGCGCCCACTTTCACTGGACGCATTTGCGCTGGCACTGGAACGATGATGCAGCAGACCAACGGTGCACGCTTATGTTTGCTAAAAAACGTAAAGAACCGCGCGGGGTGATTGGCCTTTCAGCCAATTGAAAGCTAAAGCTTGCTGTGGTACGGTTACAGCATTAACCCGCACTGAATTCTCGATCAAATTTTCCAGGGATTCAGCTCGGCCAGCCGAGCCGGTTCTTATTTGCCGGTGCAGTTCGATTTTCTAGCGGGGACGGATAACTTATGAAGGATGGAATGGATTCGACAGCCGCTCGTCAGGCCCCAGAGCGTACGCAAGAGGAAGAATTTGTCAGCCGGAAATTGATTCGGCCGTCCTTAAGCTCGCCGGCTCCGCGCACTGAACCGGTCTCAGAACGCCGTGAGCGGTTGGAGCGCACCGACCGTGCGCCCGCCGTCGCCCGCCGCAATGGCCCGCCAGAGCAGACCCACGCCGAAAATTACTATTACCAGAAGCAGATCCAGGGCAAAACTCCCGTTGTGGTGGTGATGAAAGACGGCGAAGAGGTACAGGGCTGCATCGAGTGGTATGACCGCAACTGTATCAAGATCAGCCGCGGCAGCGCCTCCGCACTACTGATCTATAAGCCTTCCATCCGCTATATCTACAAAGCCGGCGAAGGCAAGCCTTAATCTGCAAGAGTCCGCGGCTACAGCGTAAACCGAAGCCTCGACCACGGAGTCGCGGAGAAAATCAAAACCAAATTTTGCCGCAGATTCACGCGGATGAGCGCGGATCGGAAACGCAGAGAGAAACCTGCGCCCTTTGTCCCGGCCTTCCCCCATTTTTTGGCATCTATTTAGATGAGCGAGCTGCCGATCCCGTGGAGGCCACATGGACAACGAGGCAATAAAGGAAGTCTTGAACGAACTGTTTTCTCACCTGGAAAAACTGGAAACGCAAAGCGAGGCCATCCTTCAGTTCCTGAAAGAGAAGAAACGGGTCACCGACAAGCAATTGGCTCCATATCTGGAACAGGCGGGCAATGCCAGCAATGTGAAGTGGCACGCGGCACGAGTAAGAATCGACAAGCTTTTATCACCGGAACATCCGGAAAAAGAAATCAAGCTGGGCAAGAAGCCTGAGTTGCACGAAGAGCCGGCCCGCGCAGGAGAGTCCGACGCTGATTCAGTCGCGGCGTTAGTCGGAGATAAGCGGCCAGAGTTGGGCGATAAAGAGGGTAAGAAAAGCGAGTCCAGAAGCGCCGAGCCGAGCGATGGCGATTTGAGCAATAAAGAAAAGTTCAAGCCAGCCGAGGCGGCGCAGGCGCGTCCTAAGCCAGAAGAACAATCAGAAGTCGAGGCCGCGCAAGATCAACGTGAGCCTAAATTCGAATCAGTCCACCATCCCTCTGAAGTAACGCCAGAATTGGCCCAGCAGGAAGGCGCTGAGACGGCAGCGCAATTGGAATCCACGGAGAAAAAGAGCGATCAAGAGGCTGCGTAGAATTTTAGCGCGCTTTGCGCGGGTTTTTATGCGCTCCGCTGCGCTGCGCGCTGGCCTGCGGCGCGCGACTTCCTTTTTATAGAAACCCGCCGCAAACCGGCGACTCTGGACTGCATCTACATTGTACGCGGTACTTTCGCTACGCTTTGGATCGATATGAGACCACACCAGGAAGACAGCCATGCCATATAGATTGGGATTCGCCTTCGCGATCTTCTTCACGGCTTTTTGCACATGCCAGGAAATTAAGCCCGGTGCTGCACAAGCTGATCCAGCACAAACTGTTAGTCCACAAACTGCTGCTGTAATCTCCGGAACTGTTCTCCAATCTGATATGCGTAGCCCTTTGAAGAATGCGCAAGTCACTGCTACCCGCGGGGCAAGACCGGAAAATTTCGACGAAGTTGAAGGCGGCTCGGCCGAGAACCGGAAATTCAGCACCAAGACGGATGAGAAAGGTCATTTCGAGTTTGCCGATCTTCTTCCTGGCACTTATTACGTCCGTGCTTCCCATGTGGGAATGGTGATGAAAAGCGCACTCGGGCGAGAGGGCATACTGGTGACTCTGGAAGCGGGAAAGCCACAAACCATGAATTTGGTCTTGCTTCCCGGCGCAGTGATTACGGGGCGAATCCTGAATGCAGATGGCGAACCGATGCAGCACGTGGCAGTAGGCACCATGCGCTATATTTACACAATTCGTGGCCGCATTCTGGCGCCCACAGGCAACACTGCCGAGACTGATGACAAGGGCGAATATCGGCTGTTTGGATTGCAACCTGGTTCTTACGTGATAGCGGCTGATCCGAGGCGCATAGGGTTTGCTGAAGGCAGTGACGTAGTGGTGGGCCCAGAGTCTGGCGCTGCGCGAGGGAAGGCCAGTTCCATGGCCTATATGGCCACCTATTACCCTAATGAAACTTCTTTCCAACAAGCTACGCCCATTGTTCTGAAACCCGGAGACGAGACTCAGGCCAATTTTTCCCTGACTCCTATATCCGTCCATAACATTTCCGGCACCATCACTGGACTTCCGGCAGCGAAAGCGTCTGACAAGGAGGAGGAGCGCTATTGTTTTGTAATAGCGATGAGAGAAGGGTCGCCTACTCCTGTTGGTACGGCAGCGGTAGGCAAGGACTCCTCGTTCAAAATCAGCTCTGTCTCTGCAGGAAAATACAAAATCGTAGCGATGCAACCAAGGAATGAAAGCGGCGGTTACGGTTACAAAGAAATCACGGTTGGCTCCTCGGACGTAACCGGTGTAGTAATTCCCATGAATTCAGCGGTGAATGGCCAAATCACTGGGATGGTGCGTACCGACGGCGAAGCCAAGCTGGACTACACCAAATTGTTTGTGGTGCTTGCGCCGCAAACGGCTAATCAACAGGCAGATCAAGACTCGGCAGGCGACTACGGTTCGATGTTTCGCTCCGGGGGAGGCTACGCGGAAGTACAGAAAGATGGGTCTTTCAAGATGGATGTTCCATCTTCTCCGAATGGATATCAGGTAGTTCTATCGGCCCAAGGCTCTGGTTTTGAAGATTGGTTCACCAACAAGGTGTTGATCGGCGGAAAAGATGTTCTTGACTCAGGCTTCAAAGCCGCCGAGGCGCAACGCGGCCCGATGGAGATTATCATCAGCAACAAAGGTGCAACGCTTGAAGGCAACGCCACTGATCCACAGCAAAAGCCTTTTTCAAATGCCGAGGTCATCGCCATTCCCTCAGATCCAAAGCTACGGAAAAGTTTCGATCTACTGCACAACACCACAGCCGACACGCAGGGGCATTTTAAGATTCGTGGTGTTCGTCCCGGTGAATACATTGTCTTTGCCCTGGAGGATTCCCAGGCCCAACCATTCTTGACAGACCCGTTCCTTAAGCAGAACAGCGGGCAAGTCCAGGCGGTGAAGCTGGAAAGCGGGACCAAACAGCTTCAACTGCAAGTGATCCCCGCACAGGCACAATAAGCGGGCACTTCAACAAGGATTGAACGCTGGAGGCGGATCAGTGATACCACCGTCGCAACCTGCTGCACTAAAAGCTGTTCCCGTAGTTCGGAATCCATTATCAGCCTGACCACTAGCAAATACTCCACCGACAATAAAAGGGCGCCCGCAATCATCGAGCTGGACTTGATGTTCCTCCCCCGCTTTAACAGATAACGAAACAGGAAGCGTACACGGAACTATTATAGTAAGCTGTTGAAATGCTTGTAGTTCTGTCCCGTTAAAACAGGAGCCATCGATCTCCACGAAAACAAAGCCGAATGTTGTAAACTTAGAATCCTGGCAAGTAAGTGGACTGCAAAAGGAGAATTCGAGATCGAAGTTTTGGGCATGGCCATTACCCACAAAGATAAATAATACGCAGGCCACAAACGACCAGTTAATAAATTGTTTTTGCAAGTTCACAATGGAAGACCGTCCTTTCTGAATAGCGTTGGCTGAGATTGAATTTTCTTTATATAGTCAAAGGTAAACTCAAAATCTTTAGTTGAAAGCAGTAGCCGGGAAAGATGGGATATATGTTTTGCAACTGGATCTCCAGCCAGATGTGGAGTTGCCTGAAGTTGGACGATACTGTCGCGTGGATCTTGATGTGCTGGGCGCGAAGCATTGACCTGTCTTTGGATAACATCAGCTGCGTACTTCAGGTCCTGCATGGCTTGTGCAAGCTGCAATTCGTTTGGACCTGTGACTTCGCCATCATCAAAAATCACGGCGTCAATGCTGACGTAAATTTCGGACGCGTTACTAAATTTAGCGATGGTTTGTGCGCGGGGTACTGTACCAGCAATACCATGACCTGGGCGGATGAGGGATTCTGAAATAAATGAATCCGGCGATACAAGCATTTGTTCGCCTGGCTCCATCATTGGACTTGCAGATGATGACAGATAACTATGAGTCTTCAGAGTGTACGGCGTCTCATGAGCGTTAAAATCAATAATCTTGTATTTGAATGCCAATCCAATGATGGACTTTGAAGACCGATTTTTTACAACAAAAGAGACATTTTGAACAGCTGAGTGTTGCGAAGAAGCGGCAAATATCGTCAAAAATTCGGGATACGCCGTCGCACTGAATTGCGAGAACGACACCTCCTGCTTCTGAGAGCCTACGAAATACATACGCGGCATTTGTTGCGCCTCGAGCGAAACGTTCGTGAACAGAGCGGACAATGCTATCAGGTAAAGTAAATGGTAGCTCGTTTTCATACTTGACCTCCTAGTGAATTCTCGGCAGGAATATTTTCCTTCCGAGCGATAGGCGAAGTTTATACTTTCTAACATTCCCTCAGAGGTTGCGTACCTTGAGATCATAAACGGTTCCAGTAAAAGTTCATAAGTGTCAGGGCACAGTTGGAGGTTGTGGACTGAATCCAGTGAAAAATACATCATATGCAACGGGGCCACCCTTCGCGAGATCCTGGTCCAGTAGATTGAGACGCGACCGATAGCGGAATAGATTCCCATATTGGTCCCGGCGTCTTATCTCCCGATAGGAGAGGCTTATCGAATGAATACCCATGCTAGGCAATGTAAAGAGTTCATCAGGCTGGGACACTCCATCATGGTTTTTATCAATCCATAAACGAAGAGATGAGAAGATAATATCTTTGCTGTCAATTATTCCATCACCGTTACCGCCATTCTCCAGCTTGTCAAATTCAGCCAGAGCTGCAAAACCGTTCGGGTTCGCGGAAGGCGGCTGCTCTGTAAAATTACCGAACATTTCCTTTCCGTTGTCGATCAGGCCATTCCCATTCCGATCCAACACCAAAAAAGCGTTCATTGCTCCTGAAGCAGTCCACGCAATTTGCAGCGGCCTGCCATTGCCCGCGATGTCAAATCGGACTCCATCTTGGGCGCTTGTCAGATGAAAACCTCCGCCGGAGACATCAATAATGATCGGACTACAATATTCACTGATCGGGCTATCGCAAGGCGGAACGCAATCAGGACAAGGGTTGCAAGCCTGCATCAATGCATTTCCAGAATAAGAAGAAATTAGCACCGCTACCAGGAACGCGACTAACGGGAACACGAATTTACC
>DASXIL010000077.1:0-13732 GCA_036497985.1 Candidatus Angelobacter sp.
CTTCTTCCCCTCCGGACTCCGCGTGGGAAACAATTTCAGCGCCCGCTCCACCAGATAATCGAAATACTTTGCCGACCCCTTCAGGGCCTTCGCATATGCTTCCGGACCATTCTTTCGGATAAACAGATCAGGATCGAAGCCCGCCTCCAGCCGCAGCACCCGGATATTGAATTCTTCTTCCAGCAGCATGCCCAGTGATTTGTCCGTGGCCGCCGCGCCCGCCGTGTCCGGATCAAAATTTACGACGATATCTTTGCTGAACCTGCCCAGCAGCCGCACCTGCGTTTCCGTAAACGCCGTGCCGGAACTCGCCGCCACGTTGTGGAAGCCCGCCGAATACACGGCGATGCAATCCATCTGGCCTTCCACAATAATCACGTAGCCCAGCTTGCGGATCGCCTCTTTCGCGCGGTCAAGGTTGTACAGCACGCGGCTCTTGGAATAGATCGGCGTCTCCGGCGAATTCAAGTATTTCGGCCCGGACTTTTCGTCCTTCGCCAGAGTCCGCCCCGTGAACGCAATGATCTTCCCATTTTCATTGGCGATAGGGAATATGATCCGGTTGCGGAACTTGGCATACATCGGCGCGGATGAAGCTGCGCCACTCGTGCCCTCGCCTTCTTTCCATGAAAACAGCCCCGACTCGCGCATCAGCGCTTCACTGAACTCATTTTTCAGATGATCTTTGAGCGGGAACCCTGAATCCGGCGCAAATCCGATCTTGAACGTTTTGATCGTCTCTTCCTTCAACCCGCGATTCGCCAGATACTCTCGCGCATGCGCCCCCTCGGGCCGCTTCAATTCCATTTCAAAGAATCGGCAGGCCCGCTCATGCATCTCAATCAGCTTTCCGCGCTTGCCCGCGTCTTCGGCCTCGCTCTCAGAGCTGTACTGCATCCTGGGCAGCGGAATGCCCATCTTTTCGGCGACTAATTTGATCGCCTCCGGAAAGCTGATCTGCTCCCGCTCCTGCACAAACTTGAAAACGTCGCCGGACTTGCCGCAGCCAAAGCAATGGAAGAACTGCCGCGTGGCGTGAACGGAAAACGATGGCGTCTTCTCCCCATGGAACGGGCACAGCCCAACAAAATTCTGCCCGCCGGCTTTCTTGAGCTGTATATAGTCGCCAATCACGCGGACAATGTCCGCCTGCTGTCGCACCGTTTCTTTGAAGTCGCTGAGAGTGGTCATGAATGCTTCACATCATTTTGCTTGAAATCTTCCATCATGGGAATGCCAGAACTTTGGTGCAACTTAGCCGTCATCCCACAGATGATGACGCACGCGCATTTGGTCGTTTATTCGCGGCTAATTTTTCATCTGCGCCTATCTGCGCAATCTGCGACGAGGTTTACCCTTTCTCCTTGACTGTCTAGGAAAGCCGGTATACTCTCCTAGGTGTTCTAGGAGACAGGCGGCAACCATGGGCAAACAGCTTGACCTTCTGCAAGGCACGCTGGACGTAATGATCCTGAAAGCTATCTCGCTGGGGCCGTTGCACGGTTACGGCGTCCTGCTGCGCATTCAGCAGATCTCAGGCAATCAGCTGGAAATCCAGCAGGGCTCTCTTTATCCGGCTCTCTATCGGCTGGAGCATCAGGGTTTGATTGGCAGCGAGTGGGGCGAATCGGAGAACAACCGCAAAGCCAAGTTCTATAAGCTGACGGCGGCCGGCCGAAGAAAGCTGCAGACTGAAACCGCCAACTGGAACCGCATGGCAGAGGTAATGGCCAGCATCCTGGGCCGCAAGCAGGAGGAAGTATGAGCGCCGCGACAAGGCTTCGTACTTGGTGGAAGGCGTTGGCCCATCGCTCCACGCTTGAAAGCGAGATGGAAACCGAGCTGCGCTTTCACGTTGAAAGTTATGCCGCAGACCTGGTGCGCAACGGTCTAAAGCCGGAAGAGGCCATGCGGCGTGCGCGCCTGGAACTGGGTACGATTCCATCGCAGCAAGAAGATTGCCGCAGCTCCTTCGGCGTGCGACCGTGGGATGATCTGCTCGCAGACTTGCGTTACGCCTTCCGGCAACTGCGCCACACGCCTGCTTTTACCGTCACAGTGCTGGTGGTGCTTGCGCTGGGCATCGGCGCCAACGCTGCCATGTTCTCGATTATTGACGCCACGCTGCTGCGTTGGTTGCCATACCATCGGCCCAATCAATTGGTGAGCGTGGCCCTGGTGGATGACCACGGCGGCGCAGAATGGGCTTATTACCAGGACATGATCGCATGGCAGAGCCAATCCCATACGCTCCAGTCAATGGCGTATTACGTTGACGTTGAGGGTTTTCTGGAAACCAAATCCGCGCAGGAGCCGGTTTCCGCCTATGCGGTGAGTGCCAACCTATTCAGCGTCCTTGGTGTTCAGCCCGCGCAAGGCCGGTCTTTTCTTTCCGACGAACAAACGCCCGGTAACGGGCGCGTGGTGGTCCTTAGCGATGTGGTGTGGCGCAATATGCTGCGGTCCGATCCTGATGTCGTCGGCAAGCAAGTCACTCTCAATGACAAGCCTTACACCGTGGTGGGAATCATGCCGGCGCGCTTTGTTTTTCCCGCCAATGAAAACAAGCCGCAGATCTGGGTTCCCGCTGAAATCACTCCGGCACATTTCAAAATGGGCTTTTCCGAGCCCAAGTATCAGGCCATTGCACGCATACAGAAGGGTCCCAGCCTCGCAGCCATTGGCGCCGAGCTGAGCGGAATAGAAGGCCGGCAGGTTGTGCTCTATCCGCAGGAAATGCGGGAAGAACTTCCGCCTAGCCGCGTCGCCGCTACGCCGTACCGCGAGACGCTGGTTGTGCAATCGCGTCCGGCGCTGCTGGCGCTGATTGCCGCGGTGAGCATCATGTGGTTGATTGCCTGCGCCAACGTGGCAAATCTGATGCTGGCGCGCAGCATGGCCCGCCAGCGGGAAATTGCAGTGCGCGGCGCGCTAGGCGCCGGCCGATGGCGCATTGTACGGCAACTGTTTACTGAAAGCCTGGTCCTCAGCGCTCTTGGCTCCGTGGCTGGCCTGGGACTGGCGCAGCTTGTGCTCTGGATCTTTAACAAGACGCTCAGCCTGCGGTTAAATTTACCGGGCTCTCTCACGCCGAATCCCGCTGTACTGGCAGCGCTGCTGGTGTTAAGCGTGCTGAGCGCGGTGCTCTTTGGTTTTTTGCCTGCGTGGCTTGCTTCAGGTACGCCGCTGGAGCACGCGCTGCGCCAGTCGTCTTTGCAAGCGGGCGTAAGTCGCGGCCGGCATCGTTTGCAGCAAGCCATGGTGGTGGCGGAGATTGGTCTTTCGCTGGTCCTGCTCATCGCCTGCGGATTGCTGTTGCGCACGGTATTTGCTCTGCGCCAGGTCCCGCTGGGCTTCCGCACGGACCACATTCTTATGGTGCAGCCAAATCTTCCGCGCTACAAATATCGCGGACTGGACACCAACAAGAGTGTTTATCAGCCGTTGCTGCGCCGAATCCAGCAGATGCCTGGGGTGCGCTCCGCCAGCATCACCACTCTTGTTCCTTTGCACAAAGGATTCGCCGCAATTCTCAGCCTCTACCTGGGAGCGGACAAAGGTTCCACGGGCAAGCCGACGCAAATAGATGCGCAGCTCAAAGCCGCAGGCCCTGAACTGCAGGATGTTCTGGGTTTCCGCATGGCCAGAGGCCGCTATTTCAATCAACAGGATACGCCCGACTCGCCGCCGGTTGCGGTTGTGAACAAGGCCTTTGCGCAACTTTACCTGCCTACGGGCGACGTGATGGAAAAGTTCGGCATCAGTTCCTCGGGTAAACGGCAGGCAAAAATTGTTGGCGTGGTCGATGATTTTCATCAGATGTCGATTGACCACCCGTCGTTTCCTGAAATCGATCTGTGTGCTACCCAGCTTCGCCCTACTGACGGCTTCTACCAGCCTACGCTGCTGGCCCACGTGGAAATCGCCGTCCGCACGCAGACAGATCCTGCGCAATTGATTCCGGCCGTGCGGCGAGCCATGCTGGAAGTGAATCCTGACCTGCAGACCAGCTCGGTCCAAACCATGGACCAGATCGTGGAAGAATCCATGGGCAGCCAGACGTTCGCTGCTCACCTGCTGGAAGTTTTTGGCGCCACGGCGCTCCTCGTCGCGCTGGCTGGACTCTATGGGCTGCTCAGTTATCTGGTGGCCCAGCGCAACCGTGAGCTCGGTGTCCGCATTGCTCTTGGCGCGCAACGCCGTGACATCATGGGGATCCTGCTGGGTCAGGCGGGACGAATGCTGCTTGCAGGCGCAGCCATTGGCATTGCACTGGCATATTTTTTCGGACGTCTTCTGGCGGGCTTTCTGTTTGGTGTGCAGCCCCACGATCTCGGGACCATGTTTGCCGTGACAGTTATGTTGCTGGCCTGCGGACTCGCCGCAGCCTACCTGCCGGCCCGGACGGCATCCCGTGTCGATCCCATGCAGGCGCTTCGCGGAGAATAGAGCGGAGAAAAAGGCGGTCACATCTACGTTCGCGCCTTCAGAACCACCGCTTCTTCTTGAAGTACACCAGCGTGGCCACGGTGGTCAGGGCCATCAAGCCCACTGAATACATGGTTCCGTGAGGACTGTGTTGCCAGGGCAGCGGCAGGTTCATTCCGAAAAACCCGGTGATAATCACCATGGGCAGGGCGATGGTGCCCCAGATGGTCAAAACTTTCATTACTTCATTGGTGCGGTTGGCAACGGCAGAAAGATAAATATCCAGCGCGCCGCTGAGCAGGTCGCGGTAGGTCTCAATGAATTCCGTGGTGCGGACCACGTGATCGTAAACGTCGCGCAGGTAGGGATCGAACTTGTCGGAAAGGAGTCCGTCTTCACGCCGGACCAGCGCGTTCACCACTTCACGCATTCCGCCGGCCGCGCGTCGAAACTCAATCAGGTTGCGCTTGAGCTTGAAGATCCGCGCCAGCACTTTTGGCTCCGGGAACTCCAACACAATCGATTCAATATCAGAAGTTTCGTCGGCAATGCGGTCCAGGACAGGAGAATATTCGTCGACGATTGTGTCCAGCAGGATATAGAAGATTTTGTCCACGTCAGTGACTTTGCTCTGCTCGGCCCGGACACGAGCTTTTTCCAGGATGTCGGAATTCGGTTCGTGCACGCTGACCAGGTCATTCTTTGTCAGGAAAAGGTCAAAGTCCTCGAAGGTAAAGTCCGCGTCATTGCGCAGGTGCTTGAGCACGCAGAAGATGTACTTGTCATACTCTTCCATCTTGGCGCGCTGCGGGCGATGACGGCAGTCTTCTACCTGCAGTTCATGGAAACCAAAGCGCTCAGCCAGCTTGTCCAACTCCAGGGAGTTGGGGTCAGAGACATCAAACCAGGAAACACCGGGCAGCGGCTGCTGTAATGCGCTCATCTGAAAAGAAAGTATAACCGGGGGCTCTGACCAAAGCTGCTGCCCCAGCGATTCAAAAACCCAGACCAGAGCTGCATTTTTTTCCTAGTTCTGCAACCTCTCCTCCGGGCCTTAGTTCTAAGTATGTAAGAGATGTACCTCTTGCGGCGTTAGGTGTAGGGGTTAACTCCAAAGTTGACTAACTCAAAATTCAGCGGTTTCTGGTCAGACAATGAAGCGCTTGTTCCATATCAGTTTGGTTTTGCTCTTCGCCGGTTCTCTCGCTTCCGCAGAGGGCCCGCATTTAGATGCCGTAGATTCCTCGAGCCTCATGGCTATGGCGGAAGCGCCATTGCTGCCGGCGCCCACCGCTCTTCAGCACATGAAGTACATGGTCAAGCAGCAGGTGAATCGCGCCATCGACGGGAAGCCGTATCCCTCTCTTACCGAGTGGAAGCCGCTCACGGCACGGCAAAAGTTTGACGTATTTCTTCACAGCACATATTCGCCGCGCACCTTCGCCAACGCCGCCATTGACGAAGCCGCAGATCGCGCCAAGGGCAAGCATCTGAATCGGGAATATGAAACCGGCTTCCGCGGTCAGGGCCAGGCCTACGGCATCAACCTGGCCACCAACGAAACTGACATTTTCTTCCAGCGCTTTCTTTTTCCTACTTTGCTCAAGCAGGACCCTAGATATTTTCGCAATCCTGATCTGCCGTTTTTCCAGCGCGCCCTGTATGCCATGAGCCGGGTACTGATCACGCGTACTGATAACGGAAGCCAGACTGCTAATTCTTCGCGTATCCTCAGCATCGCGGCTTCTCGCGCCGTGGCCGATCTTTATGTTCCCGGCGAGCGCCAGGGCATGCACCCCGTAGCGGCGTGCGTCAGCTTTACGCTCCTACGCGATGCCGGCATGAATCTGGCGCATGAGTTCTGGCCGGATGTTCGCCGCAAATTCCTGCATCGGTAAGAGTTGTCGCAAGCGATCAAGCTTTACCTTCCGGCCCAAATAATGACAGCAAATGTCCATCCACGTCCCTGAAGTGGACGGCCCAATCCATGGGCGTAACCGCCCGCGGCTCACTCAGAAATACCACGCCTTTTTCGCCCAGTGCTTTGTGCGTGGCCCGCAGGCTATCCACGCCAAAAGAGACTTCCACGGCTTCTGCCAGCGGGGCGGCATTCATGTGCCGCGGACTCAGACCCAGCATGATGTTCCCGCATTGCAGCAGTGCCAGCGCAGGCTCCTGCATCACTACCTTGAGCCCCAGCTTGTCTTTGTAAAACGCGATCGCCGCCGGAAGGTCGCGCACGCCCAGCATAATGGCCGCAATCCGTGAAATTTGTACAGAGTCCGGCATAAAGCCTCCGCCTCAATCTGATATAGTTAGCAAGGCTAATTAAAATGCTTCGGCGGTATCATGTCAAGCAAATAGTTAGCCGAGCTAATAAATGTCGAAGTTGACCAAAATTGAAGAACTGGCGGACCGCCTGCACAGCACCGCCATCCATCTGCTGCGCCAGGTCCGCGTGCAGGACGCCGCCAGCGGCCTTGCACCCGCCCGCCTGTCGGCGCTTTCCGTCCTGGTCTTTGGCGGCGCTATGTCTCTGAATGAGTTGGCTCGGACCGAACAGGTGCGTCCTCCCACCATGAGCCGCATCGTTGATGCACTGGAATCCGAAGGCCTGATTCGTCGTACTGTAAATCGGCAAGACCGTCGCGCCGTGGTGCTGGAAGCCACGAAGAAGGGAACAGCGATCCTTTGGCAGGGAAGAAAGCGGCGCGTAAAATTTCTGGCCAAACATCTTTCCCGATTGACCGAAGAGGAACGTAAGAAGATTGAGGACGCTATCAAAGCGATCCAGAAAGCCATGGCGCGGCAGTCTTGACCACGCAATCTTGATAAGATAGCCATTTCCCTGAGGCCCTTATCATGCTGACTGTCTTTTCTTTTTGCGCGCGGCTTACATTCTCAACACTTCTCTTTTTTGCGATTTCAGCCATTAGCCTTCAGGCGCAGCGCCTGCCCACCACCATTGTCCCCAGCCATTACAAGCTGCTGCTCGATCCTGACATCGGTCAGCAGAAGTTCATCGGCGAAGAGACGATCACCGTGCAGGCGCAGCAGTCCACCAGTGAGATTGTGCTCAATTCGCTGGGACTGGAAATCTCCCTGGCGGAAGCGACCGTCGCAGACAAGACTCTGCCCGCGCAAGTCACCTATGACCAGCCGAATGAAATGGTGCGGCTCATTTTTGCCCAGCCGATGCCTAAGGGCATCGTCGGTCTGCATCTGAAATATTCCGGCAAGCTCACTACCGGCTTACGCGGACTCTATCTGAGCAAGTCGGCTCGTCGGCAGTATGCCGTTACACAGTTTGAAGGCACCTATGCGCGCATGATGTTCCCCGGCTTTGACGAACCCGCTTTCAAAGCCACGTTTGACCTTTCTGTCATCGCGGACAAGGGTGATACGGCCATCTCGAACGGTCGCATTGTAAAAGACGATCCTCTGCCCGGCTCCACGCGCCACAAGATCACGTTTTCAACGTCGCCCAAGATGTCCACGTACCTTGTTGCGCTGGCCATCGGTGACTGGCAGTGCCTGGAACGAACCGTCGATGGCACGCCGATCCGTGTCTGCGCCGAGCCTAACAAAAAACAATACGGCCAGTTCGCGCTGGAAGCCGCTGCGCAGTCCGTCCATTTTTATAACCAGTGGTACGGCATCAAGTATCCGTTTGAAAAGCTCGACATGCTGGCTATTCCCGACTACGAGTGGGGCGGCATGGAGAACACCGCTTCCATTTTCTATCGCGATACCGCTCTGCTCATGGATGAGAAGACTGCTTCAGTATTCAGCAAGCAGGGACACGCCACCGTAGTCGCGCATGAGATCGCGCACCAGTGGTTTGGCGATCTTGTGACCGCCGCCTGGTGGGATGACATTTGGCTCAATGAAGGCTTTGCTACATGGATGGAACGCAAGCCCATTCGGGCGTGGCATCCTGAGTGGCATCTGGAGGACGATGAAGCGGCGACGGCGCAACGCATCATCGGGCAGGACTCTTTGAGCGCGGCGCGGGCCATCCATGGCGATCCGCGGACCTCCGCCGAGATCAAAGAAATGTTTGACGGCATCACCTATCAAAAAGGTGGGGCTGTGCTCGGCATGCTGGAGTCTTACGTGGGGCCGGAGGTTTTTCGCAACGGCGTCAACGCTTACCTGAAGGCGCATGCCAACGGCAATGCCACGTCGGCCGATTTTTGGCAGGCCATGGCCACGGTTTCCGGCAAGCCTGTCGATAAAATCATGCCGACGTTTGTGATGCAGCCCGGCGTGCCGCTGGTCACTCTGAAAATTGGTGACTGCATGGTCGGATCAGGGGGCTTGGCGGTCAATCAAGAACGCTTTTACATCTCGCCGCCAGCCGGGGAGCACCGCGCAGATGAGCGATGGCAGATTCCAGTTTGTACCAAGACAGCAGCCGATCCCTCAGCTTCCGTATGTTCTCTGATTACAGCGAAGGAGCAGAATGTCAACGTCAACTCCTGTTTCTGGCTGATGGCCAATCGCGGTGCCAAAGGCTATTACCGAGTTTTATATCAGTACCCTCAAGACCTTCAGGATCTGCTACAAATGGCCCGATTCGCGGAGAAGGAATTGACCGTCCCGGAGCGCATCGCGTTTGTTGAAGACCTGTGGGCGATGACGCGCGCCGGCAAAGAGCCGGTGGGAATTTTTCTGAACGTCGCGCACGCTTTGCGGCCTGAACGCAACCATCTGGTGGCCGAGTTTCTTGCCACCCACATGGATACGATTGGCCGGTCGCTGGTGCCGGAACAAAATCAGAAACAATATCGCGAACTCGTACGGAAGCAATTTGCGCCCTTGGCCAAAGAAGTCGGCTGGAGTGCCGGTGCGAATGATAGTGACGAGCAGAAAGCTTTGCGCGCCAGCCTGCTGGGAATCCTGGGGAGTGCCGGCGATCCCGACGCCGTCAGCACGGCACAAAAAATCACCCAGACTTACATAAAAGATCCGACCGCAGTTGAAGGGACCATTATCGGACCGGCGCTTGCCGTCGCGGCGGAAAACGGTGATGCAGCGCTCTATGAGCAATTCGCCCAGGCAATGGGCAGCGCTCGCAACACTGAAGATTATTACCACTTTCTTTTTGCTCTCACGTCTTTCCGCCAGCCTGAGCTGGCCCAGCGGACGCTCGCGCTCATTGACCAGGGCAAAATTCGCCAGCAGGATTATGTCCGCATCTTTCCGGCGCTGCTGGCCGAGTCTCCCGCGCGAGAGATCGCATGGGAGTACCTCAAAGCCCATTGGGATGCGCTGGCGGAAAAGGTGACCAGCTTTGGCGGGAGTGGCGCCGTTTCCGCGCTGGGTGGGTTCTGCTCTATTGAGAAGCGCGACGAGATCAAGCAATTTTTTGCCTCGCATCGTGCGCCGGGCGCCGAGCGCGCATTGCAACAGAGCCTGGAGCGGATCACCACCTGCGTCGAGTTCAAGCAATTGCAAAGCGATAATATGCAAAAGTTTTTACAGCAGACGCCATAGGGAACTGGCTTTGTAAACACGCATTGGACCTCGGTGTTTGGCACAATGCCCGCGCAGTCTGTTAGATTCCATCTCAGAGCCAAGCAAAAAAATGACGGCAGAGCGCGGGCAGCAAATTCCGGAAAGGCAGTTCTCCGTGCGCGTGCAGCGCGGCGGCCCCGAACTGGTTGAGCAGGTCGCCGGCGAGTGGCGGCGGCTATGCGACGAATCGGGCGACGAGGAAGTTTTTTACCGTCCGGAGTGGGCGCAGGCATACTTACAGGCCTTCGAGCCCGGGGCTGAGGTCATCCTTATCTCCGCCTGGTTGGGCGACGCCCTGCGAGGCATTCTGCCCCTGGTTCGCCGTGGAATCATGATGTCAGGTCTTCCCGTTGTCCAACTCACTCTCCCCGCCAATGTCCATTCGTTGCGCGCCAGCCTAACTATCTGTCCCGGCCAGGAAGGCGACGCCGCGCTCAAGGCAATTTGGCAGACTGCAAAAGAACTGCCGGGCTGGGACACGTTGGACGTCACCAATGTGGTGGAAGGTAGTGCGCTGGATCGTCTGGCAACGCTGGCGCAGGCAGATGGATATCGCACGTCGCGCAAGCGTACTTCACAGACTTTATATCTGCCGATCGAAAATTCCTCAGCGTCCTCCACCTCAGACAAGGCCGGGGCGCAGCCACCATGGCTGGCGGGCACGCGGCCCAAGTTTCGCTCGCACCTGCGGCGCGCAAAGCGTCAACTGGAAGAGCAGGGAACTCTGGAACTCAAGCATTACAGCGCTGCTGATCCTGAAGCGCTGGAAAAGTTTTATGCTCTGGAAGCTTCCGGCTGGAAGGGCGCGGAAGGTACGGCAATCAGGTGCCATCCTTCCACGCGGCAGTTTTATGATGCCATAGCCAATGCCGCCGCACGCGATGGGTATCTCTCGCTGGACTTTCTTGAATTAAATGGCAAGCCCATCGCCGGTCATTTTGGCTTCAATCTGCGTGGCCGCTATTTTCTGGCCAAGGCCGGGTATGACGAAGCTTTTCGCCGCCACGGCCCAGGACAGCTATTGGTAAATGAAATTCTTAATCAGACGCCCCAGCGCGGCCTGCGCGAATTTGATTTCGTCGGCCCGGCCACATGGGATGAGAGCCGCTGGGCCTCGGCGCGTCGTACCAACTATCGCGTGTTTATCTTCCGCAAAAGCTTGTACGGCGCAGTGCTGTATGCTGCCCGCATCGCCGCGCGTGACGCGTTACGCAAGCTGCTGGGCCGGCAGGAAGATGAAAGCGCGCCGCTGGAATTGAAATCCAAGCCGCAGGGCAGCGAGAAAGAATCCGCAACGGACGCCGAGAGCAAATAAAAAATGGCCGCACAACGTGACATCTCGCCGGTGTTTGTTGAAGGGCTGGATATTTCCGCCTACGGCATCACCCGCAGCGTGGGACGGCACGGCGTTCCCGTGTATGCGCTCAATGACAAATTGCGCGATCCGCTGCGTTATTCAAAGTATGTCCGGGATTGCTTTATCTATCCCGACGATCCCAGCCAGCCGCGCGCCTATGCCGGTGACAGCGTGGCCAATGAAGATGTACTGTGCCGGCTGATGCTGGAATGGGCCGCGCGCTTTGAGCACAAGCCGGTCTTGTTTGCGACTTCAGACTGGTTTGCCCGTTTCTTGTCGCATCGGCAGGCAGAGCTCAACGACCGATTTCTATTTCACTGGGTTCTACCGGACCTTTTCACCACCATCGTGGACAAAGGATCAATGGTCCGATTTTGTGAGCGCACAGGAATAAAAGTTCCGCGCACGCACATCACTCGCCCGGAAGACGATATGGCGCAGGTGGCGCGGAATTTTGTCTATCCTTCTTTGATTAAGCCCATACATCGTTACACCGCGGGTTTTCCAGTGGAATCGGCCAAGGTGCTGGTGGCGCAGAACGCGCAGGATGCGCAGGATTTTTTTGCGCGCTACCCGCAGATGAAGGGCGCCACGCTAATGCAGGAGCTGATTGAAGGCGCTGACGATCAGGTTTTCCAGTACACCGCGCTGGTCAACACTCAGGGCGAGATCGCGGCTTGGTCCACCGTGCGCAAGCTGCGGCAGTATCCGGCGGGCTACGGCAGTATGTGTTACGGCCAAACGGAAAAGAATGAAGCGCTAGCGGCGGAAGGCCGCAATCTGATTCTGGCGCTCGGATATCGCGGCCTGGGATCGCTGGAATTCAAGTATCGGCAGAAAGATGGCGGATATTACTTTATTGAAATGAATACGCGCCTGCCCTGGTACAACGGTCTTTTTGCCGATGCAGGCGTGAACCTGCCTTATCTTGCTTATCTCGATCTCATCGGCCAGCCACCCAGGCAAAACACGACCGCCAATACTCTCCCGCAACAGCACGACGGCACAACCTGGGTGGGTTACCACAACTATGCCGCCTGCTTTCGTGAAGTAAAACGCCAAAATCCCATCAGCCGCCGGACGTTTCTCGGCCATGTTGCCCGCGCGAAATCCTATGGCTGGTGGAATTCGGCCGATCCCAAACCGTTTCTTGCTTCGGGAGTTCTGGCGGCACGCCGCGCCGCAGGAAAAATTCTGCGCAAGATCGGACTGCGGTAAACGCTTTACTCCGGCGCGCCTCGCGCGCGCAGCAGTTGCACACTCTTGCTTTCACTGGGACCGCCGGGGAAGAGCAACGCGTACCCCAGAGGCGTACACTCCACGACTTCATCCGTCCGCTCATAATGCCCCGGCAGCTTCGCCCGCACTGACAAGTCAGCTCCGCTTTCGACCAGGAGCTGTACGACGGCTGACCCGTAATCGTAAAACTGCGTTACTGCATGGAAGATCGGTGTTTGCCCGCCAACTCCGGAATCGTCCACCGTGGCTCGGGCGTTGACGTCTGCTCCGCGCTCGAGCAGCAATCGCGCGGCCTCAACATTGCCGTATTCGGCGGCTATGTGCAGCAGCGTTCCGCCACGGAGCGTCAGATGTCGATAGCCGGTAGCACCAAAATCAAGTTCGTGGAATCGCCGATGGAGCAGCGCGGGGTCAGCTTCAAGGTGCTCCCGCAGCAGATCGATCCGGCCACGCAGCAGGTCCACCACGGGTGGCAGGTTATAGCGCGTAATACATCCGACTTCCGCAAGCAGATTGATGCATTGGCCCAGCTGCTCTGAACGCGAATATGTGCGGATCACGTAATCCAGCGCCGTGCCCGGATACTTGCTGCGGGGTTTCGGGCAGTTGGGGTCGGCGCCATGATCCAGCAGCCACTTTAGCGACACCGGCTCTATGGTTTCACAGGGAGCAAAAATGATGGGGAAATATCCGTTCCACTGGGCGTTTACGTCTGCGCCGCGAGAAACCAGCAGCTCAATCATGGGCAGGCGCATGCCGACGAGCGCCGCGCGCATCAGCGGCCCATCGCCGCCCTGATGAACGTCGGAGCCGTGATCGATCATCCACTCCGCCATCGCGAGCCGTGTTGCGGATGGCGTCTCCCACGGCACGCGGCATTCGGCCACCCAGGTAAGCGGGCCATTCTTGTTGTAGCCCAGCGGAGCGCTATGCAGCGCGGGGTTGCAGGTCATCAGTTTTTTCACCGTTGCAAGATCGTTGCTGTCGATTGCCTGCTTGAGCTGCCCGATCTCTTCCAGCGATTCAACGTGGGCCTTGAGTTTGGGCCAGCTGGCAAACCCGTAGAGCCGGGCGATTTTGTATTGGGCTTCGGTGAGTGAACAGGCCTGGCCGGCTCTGAGCATGTCTTTCATTAGGTCCTTGGCCTGGTCTTTCAGATGGCGGAGATTAGGACGATCAGGCAGCGGG
>DASXIL010000078.1:0-3295 GCA_036497985.1 Candidatus Angelobacter sp.
GCTCCAGTTGGAGCTGCCGGTCTCAGCGGCTGACGCGCATCGGTCTTTTCATGCCGCCCTGAAGCCACTTCTAAAGAACGCCGAAATTCTCACTGAAAATTTGCTCACCCCCAGGAAAACTTCTTCCGGTGTGGCAGTCACATTTTCCGTGCCGTCAGTATTTTTGAAAGAAAACACGGATTATGTGGTCGATTTGCGATATCGAGGCGCAAACGGAAAGCTGGAGGACTTGAGCTCCTACACTTTTCACGCAGTAAAGCCAAACTAGCATTGGCTTACGCCGTGGATTGCACCGCAGTCTGAAACCTAAGCAGATCGATTGCGCAGAAAGGATTGGCCGGTCTGTTAGAGGTTTGTAATTGGGATATTTCCACTTACTCTGAAAGTGCCACGCTGTTTATTGCGCACCTGCGCTAAAAGCTTATAAGAAGTTTCTAAGCAAAAGCACGAGTTTCCGGGCTCGTTCTTGGCAGTGAGGGGAACATAGATGATTAGCGGAGGCAAGACAACCATCAATGCAGCGGAGTGCGCCGACCGGGCGGGCAGGCACGCTTTTGGACTGAACGAAGCTAAAGCCGCAGCGGCTTTGCGGAAACTTGCCGATGACATTGAGTCTGGAACGGTTGTGCTGCACAGCGTGACCACCTCGTGCCACGCCACTCATGAAGAATTCACCATCCGCGAAGTCGTTATCGAGGTCCTTGAAGAATATCCGAGCGTTGGACCCCGAATGGTGAAGGAGTAACTCAGGCAGAGTGCTTTCCCGAAGCGGTCTTCCGGAAGAAATGAGGATGCCTTTTCCGATAAGTTCGGGAACAACCGCCCATGCCGAAAGGATTGTCGAGATTTCACGCATCCGGTCGAATCGCGTATTTCTCCGTGCCCTCTGTGTTCCTGTGGTAACGGCCGGCCTCCTCCTCAAGCCAGTTAACCCGCTCTGCTCATTTCTCCGTGTTCTCTGTGCCCTCTGTGGTTGATAATATGGTCAAATGGACGAGCGCGATTTTTTCGACGAAAAAGAATCCAAAAAACCCCATACGCTCACGTGTCCGCATTGCCGTCAGCCCGGTGAGTACGAACTCTCATGGCTGGTGCGGACCAAGAAGAGGCAGCTCTCAGGACGCGCCGATGAACGTGATCGCGCCAAGTTCGCCAAGGCACAGTCTTATATGGTCCGCCGAGATGACATGGTCATGTGCAAGAACATCCGCTGCCGCAAGCGCTTTGAGGTTGCCGGAGTTCAGTCGGTGGCGTTCCTGAATTAGTGCGCATAGGCGGCAATCTGCCGGTTTCGAAATTCGCAGAGACGTGCTTAACCCTCACCAGGGATTTGCCGGGCTCTATTTCTGCAGGCGCCAAACATTTCTTTACCAAACCGCAGCCCCATTCATCGAAAAGTAACATTCCCTTCACCGTACTTCCATATAGCCCTGCTATCCCTTGAACCGTGGCGCGATGGTCCCCCCGGTCGCCGCAAGAGACCGCCAGCCAGCGCTCGCCGCCAATCTCAAACATCTGGAGCTATCAATGTCGCACGTCAGACGTTTCGGCATGCTGGGCGTATTTGCCCTGTTGTTCACAGTGGGTCACTTGACCGCAGGCGCGGAAGATGGAAAAGACGGAATCAAAACGGTTTTCGTGATCGCCATGGAAAACCACAACTGGACGCAGCCCGCGAACCAGTTCAGCGGACCGATTCAGCAGATTTTTCAGAATCCCAACGCGCCTTTCATCAATAGTCTCGTGGGTGGGACCGCGACGGCTGTGATTAATGGCCGCCAGGTCAACATCAGCAACCAGACGGCCTTTGCCACGAACTATCGCAGCGTTCTGGCTACAGCGGGCGGCGCAAACCCGCACATTCACCCGTCTGAGCCCAATTACATCTGGGCGGAAGCCGGCACGAATTTCGGCGTTTTCAATGACAATGATCCTTTTTCCCCTGCGAGCGGCACAGGACAGCTCAGCAACCAGGACAATCAACTGCACTTGACCCGCCTCATGGATCGTTGCGGCGTAAGCTGGAAGTCGTACCAGGAAGACATCGACCTGGTTCCGGACGGCGCCTCCTTCGACAACGTGGTTCTGCCCCAGAATCAATGGACGTCTCCGATCAAGAGCCACTCCGGAATCTTTGTCAACGGCGTCAATCAGTTCAACGGTTCCAAGCAGTTTAATTACGCCGTGAAGCACAATCCGCAGGCGTACTTCACTGACAGCAACGGCGGCAACGATACCACCACCGCGAATCCTCTGCGCCTGCAATATGCTCCGCTGCAGCAGTTCTTCGTTGATCTGTCCAACAATGCCGTGGCGCAATATAACTGGATCACGCCGAACCAGTTTAACGATCAGCACACCGCGCTTACAGGCGGGTTCAAGGGTGTGACTGGCGACGCCGCGAACATCCTGCAGGGCGACTTTTTCCTCCAGCAGGTCATTCCCGCGATCATGGCTTCCAAGGCCTACAAGGACCACGGCGCAATCATCATCTGGTGGGACGAGGCTGAGTCGGATGGCGTCCCCGGCGACAACCCGGATGACCTGACCCACACACTTGGTGAGATCGTCATTTCTCCCGACGCTCACCCCAATGAGGGCGGCAGTCCGTTTGCCAGCGACGTGTTCCTCACTCACTCGTCTGATCTGAAAACCATGCAGGAAATCTTCCACGTGACCAGGCCGTTCTTCCTGGGCGATGCAATACACGGCAGCGATCTTTCCAGCCTGTTTGCAGATGGCGCCATCCCCCAGCGCGGCGGCAACGACGGCGACAGGGGTAACGGTACTTGCGGAAGAGACTAGCAAGGCCGTTAGAACTGGCTTTAATCTCGAGCGAAGCGATCCCTATCGGTTCTACAGCCGGTAGGGATTTCTTTTGCTTTACCGACATTGGCTCTTCTCCGTGACGCGTGGTGAGATTTTGGGCTCTTCCGATCCCGGCGATTCTGCCGCCCCTCCCCCTAAATTAGGATTCCAAAGGGTTTAACCGAGGTCATTCCAGGCGCATCCCAGATTGGCGTATAGTTCGGAGGTTTTGCTCTTCTGATCCCGGGCGATTCCGTGCGATGTCGGCGATCCCGGCGATTTCTCCCCCCGTCCTTTTTTTGAGCTTTTGTTGCAAACAAAAGACTTCTGCCATTCGATGCTTGGGCCTCCCTTGCGTGACGCTTGGGTGGCCCTTGGGTGGCCCAAGCGTGGCCCAAGGGCCACCCAAGCGTCACGCAAGGGAGGCCCAAGCATCGAATGGCAGAAGTCTTTTGTTTGCAACAAAAGCTCAAAAAAAGGACGGGGG
>DASXIL010000079.1:0-5039 GCA_036497985.1 Candidatus Angelobacter sp.
AAAAAGGATGAAGGTGTTTCATGCGAAAAATAGAAGTTTTGGACGCAGTCAATAAGACTGCGCGACCATCGACAAACGGCAAGCCGCGACGGAAAGGGAACAGTTTGGGATGCTCAAAGCTAATTTCAATCACAATCCTAGCCGCTTTGTGTGTGGCGGCTTTTGCCGCCGGGCCGCAAGGTGTGGTGTTGGTGGGCGCCGGATCGAGCGTCCCTCTGCCGCTCTATCGCAAGTGGGCTGACGAATATAACCAAAACAACAAGGCAGTTCAGTTGCAATATCTTGCGATGGGAAACGTCGAAGGCATTACCCAAATCAGCCACGGTATCAGCGATTTCGGGGCAGGAGAGGTACCCCTCTCGCCTGAGGATCGCCGCGTGGGCAACTTGACTGAGCTGCCGGTGGTGATGATCGGCATCGTCCCGATTTACAACCTGCCCAAAAACCCACAACTGCGGTTTACGGGTGACGTGCTGGCTGAGATATATCTGGGCCGCATTAAGAACTGGAATGACCCCGCAATTACCAAGCTCAATCCGGGCGTCAATCTTCCCAACATGCCGATCAACGTGATCTATCGGCCGGCCGGCAAAGGCAGTAATTATGTCTTCACGGAATTTCTTTCCAAAGCGAGTGCGAGGTTCCGCGACCAGATCGGCCGGACCACTTCACCAAAGTGGCCGGTCGGGCAGCCGGCGGAGAGAAGCTCAGATATGGCTGACAAAGTTAAAAGCGCGCCTGGCTCGCTTGGCTATGTCGAGCTTCAATACGCGGATGACAACCAGATTACGCATGCAAGTGTGCTGAACCCGGCGGGCAAGTTTGTTAAGGCAACCGCCGAGAGTATTTCGGCTGCGTGCATCGCGGTGGAAGCGCCGGGCTGGGACAAGCTCGCCGCTTCATTGACCAACGCACCGGGAGCGGAGTCGTACCCGATCTCCAGTTTCACCTGGCTTTACGTTCGGCCCAGCGCGCGCGACGAGCGCCGCACGGCCGCGCTGATCGGGTTCCTTAACTGGGCCTATGCCGAAGGACAAGGCATCGCGGTCCAGGAGGGCTACTCCAAACTGCCCACGCAACTCGTGGTCAAAGTGCTGGCGAAGGTAAACGCCATGCGGTAACCGGCAGATCCGAGGAAATGAATGAAGCTGCCGGGAGGGCAGAGAAAGGAGGAAGATTTGAAAGCGATACTCGACGAACAGCAAATTAAGTCCGAGAGACAGCCGCTGGTGCGAAATGAGAAGCGCTTGCAGCCGGCCGTGAAGGTCGCCCACGTGCAGCCTCAGGCGAAACCAGCTGCTGTGGCCCAGCCGAAAGACGACGGGTACGAGAGTTGCCTGGATCTTGCTGCTACATTCCTCGCGCGCGGATGAAGTAACAGCTAAATAAAAAGCCTGGCTTTAAAGCCAGGCTTTTTTCTTGGCTGGAACGATCAGACTGTCATCAATTCCTTTTCCTTGGCCGTGGCCATTTCTTCCATCTTTTTGATCTCGGCATCGGTTAGCTTCTGGACTTCATCCAACGCCTTCTTTTCTTCGTCCTCGGAAATTTTCTTGTCCTTCATGGCCTTCTTGATCGCTTCATTTCCATCGCGGCGGACGTTGCGAATGGCAGTGCGATGGTCTTCCAGAATCTTGTGCAGATGCTTCACCATGTCCTTGCGGCGTTCTTCCGTAAGCGGCGGCACAGGGATGCGAATCAGCTTGCCGTCATTCTGCGGATTCAACCCCAGCCCAGCAGAACGAATGGCCTTTTCAATATCGGCAATGATCCCCGGATCGTACGGCTGCACCGTGAGCAACTGCGATTCCGGGGAATGCACCGTAGCCACCTGGTTCAACGGCATTTCCGATCCGTAATAGGGCACGCGGACCGGGTCCAGCATGTTTACGGTCGCGCGGCCGGTACGCGCCGCAGCCAGGTTGGCGCGGAAATCTTCCACCGCTTTGTCCATGCGCGTCTTGAGCTGCGAATAAACTTCTTTCAACGCGGGTATCGCCGCGATTCCTGATATTGCCATTGCTCCAAGCCTCAAGAAGAGTAGTAAGCGAACCGCTCGATTATAGCAATTGGGCAAAGTCCGCGAGCAATCGGAACCGGGGGCTCAAAATACCACCGATTGCAGAGCAGGTGCACAGCCCGCTACCCGGCCAAAATGCCGTATGATACCTCGTTTTATTGACGCATCCCCATGGGGCTTTCTACTGTAGAAAGCTGAGTGCAAAAGGGGATTTCATGGGAGCGTCGTTTATGATATGCAACGTCAATTCGGCGCTCACACTCGTTGCCGGCCTGACTCGCGTCCGGCTTTCGTAAAGAGCATCGTCCAGTCGGAGGATAAGGTGAGAGATCTTGGCACAAATGATTTTCAAGCTGACCCAGGTGAAACGATTACCGTAAAAGTATCGGTTGATAAAAAGCCTTTTCTTTGCGCATTCCAGAACCCGCCAGACGGATCGGTGTGGAAGAACATCTTGCATACTCCTGGCAGTGTGACCGCGTCGCGGCAATTCACAATGCCGGGCGGCGCGAATGGCGAGGTCGATTTCAACATGCAGTTCGATACCCAAATCGCCGCCGGCGACGACGATAAGAAAGCCACCTACACCCTGGAGTTTTCGGGCTCAGCAGGCGGCAATGCTACCCGCATGGTGATTGTTCCTGAAAATGCGGGGCCAGTATCGAGAGAGTACACATTCACGAACTAGCTTCGAAGGATCGGAAAATGCACAAAGCGAAAATCATCGTCATTACATTGCTGGGGTTGATAGCTGGGCTCGGTCATGCGCAGGACACAGCAACATCACCCCAGGACAAGGTGCTCAACAAACTGTTTCTCCAATACAAGGCGCAACCCTGCGCTTTTTCAGACACCGTGCTTACCTGCGAATTCGACCGGCCAGATCACTATGGCGACTACATCGCCGTCGCCAAAGCAACGAAACAGTCCCTCATGGTAAAGACGGAACTGGATCGGACCGACAAGCAGGTAGGACAAACGGGGGCCGCCGGCAATTCAAGTTCAACGGTCAGCACAGGCAGTGTTCCATGGCTTATAGGCGTCGCGCTTGAGCATGGGGCCGTGACCCAGTCCGTGGAAAACAATCTGATTACCTTCCGAGGCAACATTGCCAATGTCATTAAGGCCGCGAAGCTGAAAGATTACATTCAGAGCTACCGCGCCGGTGAAGACAACATGTTCGTGAGAAACATCTCAAAGGCGTCGTTTTCGATTTCGTACAACACTGCTCAAGGCGCTTCGGCGGACAATCTGCAAACCGGGAGCCTGGCCGGCTATTCGTTCCACTTCGACGTCTACAATCACCGCGATCCGCGAGATAGCCGTTATGACAAAGCCTGGGACAATCTGCTCACGGACCTCACGAAGGTGGCTAATGCCACCGGCCGGTTTTCCGTCATCGTGCGCCGGAATCATGCCACGGAAACCAGCGCCTGGCAGACCCGGGCGGACAACACTCTGAAGGCCCTGGCGGCCGATGCGACTGATCAACAGATTCGAGATGCCTTGCAGTCAGTGGCAAACGATTTTGTCGATACGTTTGGCAAATTCGATGACGTGAATCAGACGGCCCTTCAAGTTGTGGCAACGCTTGAGGATTATGGCAAGCAAAAAGGCCAGGTTGTGTACAGGATCATGCATTCGCCCATCGTCAGTGTTGAATATGTGGGAACGAAACAGTCTTCAACACAACTGCCACAGTCTTCTTCCACGCTGACTGTGGCGGGTTCTCTGCCCGATCTGTCCACCATCAATGTCATCCTGGAAACTTATTTGTTGAAGGATTCTCAATTCACTCTCAACGCCAGCACCACGCTTTTCAATTCGACGCCGGCGGGCAGCAAGACAGGAAACGTCAGAGATTATCGGTTTGCAGGCCAGGCAGACATCCCCCTGCCCGAAATTCCTCCTCTCGGAAAACCGACACTCAGCCTTTCCGGCTTGTTCCTCTCGTTGTTGGAGGAACCACTTGGCCAGCAAGTGCTGGTGAATGGGGTCGCTCAGAGCCGAACGGGAAATATTGGGCTCTTTCAGGCAAAGGTCTCGTTTCCCGTGAAAAACGCGGGAATAGCAATTCCCATCTCAATCACGGCTTCGAACCGGACCGAGTTGATCAAGGAGAATGACGTACGCGGAAGCGTTGGCGTGACGTTCAACCTCGATCACATATTTGCCAAACAGTAAGGCGCCCGCTGTTTCGGGGGCGTGATGCGGAAGTTATTCCCCGGGTCAGGCCGCGCTCTTCTGTCCGGTTCTGCGATAGAGCAACCACGTATGCCAGAGAATTCGAAGCGTAGCCAGTACTGGAATCGACAGAAACACGCCGATCACGCCTGCCACTTCTCCACCGGCAAATACGCCGAACAGAACGGTGAGAGGGTGAAGCTCCAGAGTGGTCCCCATAATGCGGGGCGAAGTGACATAGTCCTGAAGGCATCGCCAGACAAGCAGGAATATGAGTAGCCACCAGAAATGTCCGTAACCGGAGAGCACCGCCACTCCCAGCACCAGCAACCCGCCAATCGCCGGTCCAACCACCGGGATGAATTCCAGAGCGCCCGCTGCTGGGCCTAAAGCAAAAGCGTACGGCACACGCATGATCCAAAGCACAAAGGTCACTACCACCATGGCAAGGCCGGCAAGCGTCAACTGGGCGCGGATGAAATGTCCCAGCATGGAATCCATCTCCTGGACCGTATCCGCCAGCATGCGACGGTTGCGATTGTCCTCAACCGAATTGATGATGTTCTGGCTCAGCTGATGCCCGTCTTTAAGAAAGAAAATCGCGAGAATGGGGACCAGAAGCAACCACCACGTGTTTTGAATGCTCTTTACGGCGCGCAAAACAAAATTTTGCGTGGCGCCGATCAATTCGCCTCGGTGATTATCGAGATAATGATTAATCCAGTCTGTGATGGCGCCGTTCCAGCCGTGCCTGGCGCCCAACTGCTTCAATAACTCGCCAGAACTGAGCCTTTTTTCCAGTTCCGGAGCTTGTTGCATGAGCTTCGTCGCCTCA
>DASXIL010000080.1:0-3308 GCA_036497985.1 Candidatus Angelobacter sp.
GTCATTCATCTTGTTGTCATTTCTGATCGCTGCTGCCGCCGCGCAATCGCCTTCACCAACTCCACCGCCCTCGTCTACTCCGACGCCTTCAGACCGGCCTACGCTGAATCGCCCCGGCGCAAATACCGGAGTGGGGTCGGCCACGCCGACGCCCACACCATATTCATCGCCTGCCGCTCAGCCGGCGCAGGCGGAATCAAACGCTGAGCCGCCCAAACCTTCATATCCTGACCTGCTGCCGCGCTTTGACTATGACAGCCATGCCGGACTGGAAATGCGCGAGACCGACGTGCACAAACGCGACAAAGTCCGGCTGATCGAACTCAACTATGCCGGCGAAAGCGGAGATCGCGTGCCGGCCTACCTGCTGATTCCTTCGGGGGGCGGCCCGTTTCCGGCCATCATCTGGGGACATTGGCTGATGAAAGGTTCGCCGCTCGCCAACAAAGATGAGTTTCTTGAAGAAGCCGTTGCGCTGGCCCACTCCGGCGTGGTTTCTCTGCTGATTGACGCGCCGCAGGTCCGCCACGAATGGGTTGAAGCCAACAACGATGCCGGCCCGCTCGAAGGGGCAAAGCAGCAGAGTGAAGCCGCCGTGCACCAGGTCACCGATCTGCGCCGCGGCATTGACCTGCTGTACGGGCGTCCGGACGTTGATCGCAAGCGCATCGCTTACGTGGGCCATAGCTGGGACGCGCACGTGGGCGCGATCCTGGCCGGCGTGGAAACCCGCATTAGCGCATATGTGCTCATGGCCAGCGGCTATGCTGATCAGGAAGAGGCCTTTGCCAGTAAAGATCCGCAACGCATGGCGCAGATCAAGCAGGTGGGCGAGGACAACGTCCGTGAATATTTTCGCGAGTACGCGTGGGACGATCCGTTTTATTTTATCGGCCATACTGACCGTGAAAGCATCTTCCTGCAATTTGCGTCGGGCGATCCTATCAGCAAAGAGATGGCCCAGAAATATCTTGACCGCTTCAGCGCCAAAGATAAAAAGATGGAATTCTATGACGCTGGCCATGCGCTCAACTCTGCTGCTCGTCTCGACCGTGTGCGCTGGCTGCAAAAACATTTGTGGATTAAGAAGATTGACGAGAAGGAACTGGAAGAAATTGAGCAGCTGAAGTAGAGCCGTTATGGCGGCGTCTTCAGCCGCCTGACTTGCGCTGTATCATAGAAGCAATATGCCGTTTCCCATCAAAGTTTGTGCCGTCTGCTCTGAGGAGTTTGAGCTGAAGCCGGACAAGCCCGGCTTTGCCAACCGCTGTCCCGCGTGCAGTGAAACAGAGGCCGCTGGGCCTGAAACCAAGGGCCGCATGGATGCTCTCGAACGCAAGAATGCGAAAGACGCGAATGAAGCCCGCCGGCAGGCGATGCGCGAATTGCTCTATCGCAAGGACAGTTAGGACCGCGGAAGGCACGAAGTATGTGGGCGCACAACCTTGAAGTGGAAGCAGCTCTCACTTGCGCAAACGGCCTATGCCGCGTGACTCTGCAGAAAATAAAACCCGTAGCACAGCACGAGAAACACGGCTTCAAGCCCGGCAAAGACCACGAAAAAGCTATTGTGGATCCGGAAAAGCAACCTGTTATCAAAGCCCCATTCAGTCGCCGGCGGACGCGCCTGCATGGCGCGATAAAGACCGCGCGCCGTCATCACAAAGAAGTGCAGCAGCAGGCAATAAAAGCCGATCCAGAACACGACCCAGAAGAGCGGGCCAACGCCGGCGAACAGCTCGCTTAGGCCATAATCACTGCCGCTGAATGCCACAAACAAAAATCCCAGCAGCACCAGATTCGGCCAGAGGCCTTCCGCGGTGATGAAGTAAAGATAATAGTCGGCCAGGTTACGCGCATGGCGATTGCGAGGAAACTCTCTCTGCGCGCCCTGGCTGAACAGACCCGCGGCCAGGAACAGCGCCAGCGAAAAAATGAGCGGACTACCTGAATTTACGATAGCCAGCGCGCTTTGCCGCGCGCGAAGATTATGCTCCCGCGCAGCCATATTTTTCCTGTACTGCTCTTCAGAGCTGCGCGACTCTTCCAGCGAATTATTCAACGCCGCAAGCGCCTGCTCACGGCTGAGCGGCAAAGCCGATATATGCAACTTAAAGCTTGAATTGGGAGAACCGGAAATTCTTCTGATCTCCGCCTGCGTGGCTGAAATGATCTCTTCCTGGCGCTTGACTTCAGTCTTTGAGCTTGCCTGCAACGCCGTGATTTCATCTTCCAGCTTGCCCGAGTGCCGGGTCATCTGCCAGTTGAGTCCAGCGGCAATGAATGCAATCAGCACCAGACCTTGCAGCGCAAACATTCCCGGAGAAATCCAGCCCCGCAATCCAGCAACGGCGGCATACGGCAGAAGTTCTGCGTTCTGGTCGATAACATTTTTCTGGCGCAGCAACGGGACCGCCCCTGGCTGTTGCTGCCATTGCAGACGAAGCTGGTCCTGCGGCGTTAGCTGTACTTCGCTAACCTCTGCTGCGTCCTGGTACACCGATTCCATCGTACGTGCTTGTTTAGCACGGTTTGAAAATCGGACACAAGCACCAACAGTGCATTGCCTGAATGGCACTCGCGTCGAGACTTCCGTGGGAAGTGATTCCAGCGGATTTTTCGCGATCGGCGTCTTTTGGCCGCCGTTACCGGCCAGGTACACAAAGGAACTTTTAGCGATCACCAGTTCCTTAGCGTCCCGAGTCGTTAATTCATTACCCTTTTTATTGATTCCATAGATAGCAGGGGCTAAAGCCCAAATCATTCAAAGCGCCTGACGGCACGACTTCGCAGCCTTCGGTTCGCTCCGCTCACCTCAAGCTAAGCGCTCAAGTCGTGCCCTGACACTTGCCGGGTATCAGAGAGAGTTATGTTGATGACAACGAATTAACGACTCACCACACTAGCGCCGCACTACCGTTATAGACGATGCGGCTGTGGCCACGCCAAAGGGCGAGCCCTTGACTGCCTGCAGCGCGCCATTCGACGCGATATTAAAAGCCGCGATATCGTGGCTCCCCTGCTCGGTCACGTACACGAAGGAAGTGTCTGCATCCACGGCAACGGCAGAAGGTCCAACACCGCCGGTGGGGAAAGGAGATCCACTCACCGCGCCCAGCGCGCCGGAACTGGAATCAATCGCATAGGCAGAAACGTTATTTGATCCGCTGTTGGCGGCATACAAAAGCGATCCCTGCGGATCAATGCCCAACCCAATTGGCGCAGCACCTGCGGCAAATGGCGAGCCATTGATCGGGGTAAGCCCGCCACTTTGAATCGCAAATCCCAGCACCGCGTTGTGCGCAGGG
>DASXIL010000081.1:0-3224 GCA_036497985.1 Candidatus Angelobacter sp.
GCCCGACATTGCTTTTGTTTCCACTCACTGTAAGTTCGAGACCGCGGGTGACCCAAGGCGGTACAATCATCTCAATGTGGCTTTAGTTTGCATTTTGCTGCTTCACAGGGATTTCTTGCTTGGCATCGTAAATGCCATGAAGCCAACGCAGCCAAACACAAGGAAAGCCCAAAGCGTTGTGCAGTTAGGATTATCGAGACATCGAACCCAGTACGTAAAGGCTTTGTTGCCGAAAGTGCGCTTCTCGCCTGAGCACGCGTGATTCAAGATCCGTCCGATTGTAGCGTTGGCCTCTGCGCCTGCGGATGCAAAGCCATCAAGAGCATAAGTCACGCATCTGTGGTCATCCGGCAAGCGGACCCCGAATTCATGGAAGTAAAGCCCCCGAGTGGTTCTTTCAACTACCTTGCACAGCCGCTGCAAATCCACGTCATATGTTGCCACATGACCCAAGTAAAGACCTGCCGGAGTATGGACCGGAAGCTCGTTAATGGATTTCAAAAGTGCGCGAGTGAAGCCGATCTTATGAGGTTTCGTGAAAGAGCGATGAACAGCATCTACTGCAAACGCCGATGACGGATTGTCCCCTACGTCTCTCCTCATCACGATCATTCGTACGAAATACTCATCATCCAATGATTGGCCTTGCCGGCACGGCTCGCAACACGGAATAGTTACGAGGTTCGGTCGTGGTCTCGAAAACAGGTTTTTGGGAGGAACGTGATCCCTTGTGGTGCCCTCACGTATACCGCAATAAACGCATGTTGGCTTCGACCCGGCTCTTGTCACGATTTCTTTCACAGCCTCGCTTGTGCGCGTTAAACTCAAGTACTAAAGGGCGTTCGGGCCTTTTTCATGCACTGCTCCAACTCTCGACCCTATCTTAGCTCGCCGGCATACACCCGAAAATACTTCAACTCTCTACTTCACAATCTAAACCACCCACTTTACAAAATTCGTTTCTTCATTCTTCGCTTCTGTTCCATTGCATCACTCACCAAAATCAGTCACACAAAAAAAGACGGGACACGCCCGTGTTTGTGCACGGACGATCCCTGACCACAAATCAACTTGAAGCCGGCAATTGGTTTCTCGGCTTCAGAGCAAGGATTGGATTCGATGCGGATGGTCGGACATCGCGTTTATTTCAGTGCCTTGAGGTCCTTTTTAGCGTCCTCAAGATCCGGCTCCATGCGCAAGGCAGTTTCCAATTCTCCGATGGCCTCCGGCTTCCGGTTTTGTTTGCCAAGCGCCTCCCCCAATCTCCAATGTGCGCGAGAAAGTGTTGGCGCATAGCCTTCCGTCTCCTGTGAAAGATACTTGCGCAGGTATCGTTCAGCGCGGGTTGGGTCCTTGCCGGCAAGCAGGATCTCAACGCCTGCCTGGAAATATGCGCTCAGGTCGTCTGGAACATGCAACTCGGCTGTCGACAACAGCGCGTCCAGCTCCTGCCAGCGCTCCTGTTGCACCCTGATTGCCGCCATCATCCGGTAGCCGCCAATCCGCCCGGCATCAAGAGTGATTGCCTGTTGCGCGTACTTCTCCGCAAGATCGAAGTTGCTGTGTTTCTGGGAGGCATAAAACCTGGCGAGCCGAACCTGGACCTCGTAGCTTTTGGGATCGACCTGCGCAGCCTTGCGGTAGTAATTCTCAACGTCCGTCTCCTGTTTGCCTGCCAGCTCGGCCAGTGCCAGGTAGCCCTTTACAACATTGAGCTTCATGATGTCATCCGCCATGGCACGCGCCTTTTTCTGGTCTCCGCCCGCAATGCCGGGCGCGTGCCAATAGAATTCCATCAACTCCCACATTGCATCGATGTTCGTAGCGTCCAGCTCCAATGCTCTTTTGATCTCTGCCTTGTATTGATTTCCCAGGCCCATGGCTTTGAAGAAAGAGGCCTTCTGCGCCTTTCTTCCCAGCACGATTCCCAACTGCAAATGGTATGAAGAATTATTAGGGGCAACGGAGACGGCACGCTGCGCCAGGTCCAGAGCGCCGTCCACGTCGCCAAAAGCCGTCTTGGTGCAGGAGAGAAAGTATGCCGCCTCTGCGTCCTGCCGATTCGCTGCCTGCTGCTCCACGCTCTGCCGCAGCCGCTTCCAGTGACCTGCGTCGCGCAAAGTTTCCCGGGAATCTGCGGCTGCCAGGGCAGATGCTGAAAAAGCAACACAAGTAAGCGCCAGTAACAGCCTTCCTCGCATGGGTTTCTCCTTCGCCATGTCTATTCGTGCCGGAGCGTGATCATGGGATTGACGCTTGCGGCTCTTCGGGCAGGGATATAGCTCGCCACCACGGCGACTGCCGCGAGCAACGCGGTAAAAAACACAAATGTCGAAAGATTCAGAGTGATCATTCCGAACATGGTCTTTACCATGGCCTGGCTCATCGCAAATGCGCCTATCAAACCCAGGACGAGTCCAAACGCCGCAAGCCTTGCGGTCTGCCGCAGCACCATCATGAGAATGTCGTCTGCCCGGGCGCCAACCGCCATGCGTATCCCGATCTCATGCGTGCGCTGTTCCACCGAATTGGCGACGACTCCATAGACGCCAATGGCTGAAAGCAGCAGCGCAAGCAGGCCGAAAAAGAGCATTGCCGCTGCGCCCACCCGCACTCCGGAAACCTGCTCTGTGATGATTGTCTCCATCGTCTTGACGGCAAAGACGGGTTGTTCTTTGTCCACAGCCAGCAGCTGCGCCCGGACTGAAGATGTGATCTTTTGTGGGTCGCCGGAAGTCCGCAGGACGAACCCCATGGACAGCACCGGACGCTGCGCATGCGGGACGTAGACTGTAGGGCGCTGGCCGCGGTCGAACATGAAGCGCTTCACGTCCCCCACCACGCCGATAATGGTGGCCGACTCCGCTGCCGCTCCGCCGATCTTGATGCGCTGCCCCACCGGCTCCGCTCCCGGAAAGTAGCGCCGGACAAATTCGCTGCTGACAATCGCGACTTTTGCGGCACCTTCCGTGTCATGCACGTCAAAATCGCGTCCTTTGACGAGCGATATATGCATGGTCCGCAGATAATCCGGGGCCGCTACAAGAAAGTTCGTCACCTGCATTTCGCCAGGCGTGCGCTCCGGCCGTCCTTCGATCGCGAACTTCTCCGTGGACCATCCCCCGGTAGCGGGAATGTGGGAAACAGCAGAAGCTGAGATCACACTCGGCAACGAGCTGATTCGTTGCAGCGAATCACGATAAAAACTGACGACGCGATGAACT
>DASXIL010000082.1:0-4162 GCA_036497985.1 Candidatus Angelobacter sp.
CCCGCTTAGTGGCAAAAACTTCTCGGACGGTATAGTTCGGCGCCAGTTCGCGAAAGACGCTGGAAACTACCGGCGGCACAATCTCTTTCTCCACCGGCTGGGGCAGGTTTGCATGGATGAAGTCGAGCTTTGCCGGATCAAACTTGTACCGCACCGTAATTGCCAGGCCGATGCTCAAGCCTTCCCGCGATTGCACGGTGAAGGCGTCGGCTTTCTTGTTTTTCGCTTCCCGCTTTTCTGCTTCAGCTTCGCTGGTCGCTTCCAGCCCGTCCCTGCCGGACGACGTGGTCAGCACCTGGTCGCGAATGTCATACAGTACGACGGAATCGAGCATGGGAACCACAAAATGGACGCCCGGATACAAAGTGCCGGGCAGCGTTCCTGCAGTCTGGCTCACTCTGATGCCACCCATCCCGCTGGGCACCACCACTATGCCGGCAGCGAGGATGAGCGGCAGCCAGGCCGCAGGAAACGCCCATTTTGCAGTGGTCCAGTTCAGTTGCGGTTTTTCCACGGTAGCGCCATGGGTTGATGGCAACTCCGCGGGGGCGCCTTCCGGTCCCGATGAAAGCCCGGATACGGAGCCTGGAGCTATATGTCGCAACTGGCGGTGATACTGGACAACTCTGTAAAGATTTTTGAAAACGTTGATGGCAGCGGCCGCAAGCAAGCCCCAACCGGTGAACAACAGCAGATATCTCAAGAACAACATCGCAATGCCTCCTTCACAACAAAATCGATTTCACCGCAGGGGCCGCAGAGCGTGCAGAATGAATATCAAAGGACAGCTTCACTACTGGTTCGATTTCGTCTCTGTCTTGGCTGCCGCCAGATCTTCATGCCTTCTGTTTCATTCGTGTTCTTTCGCGTTCATTCGCGGCTAGTCTTAAGACTTGGCTTTCTCTGCGATCTCCGCGTTCTCTGCGGTTCAATTTCTTCATCCTTATTGCTCCGTGGTTTCAACCGTCGTTGTTGTGGCTGCGGCCAGCGTCACATCTGGATGCGTTGCGGTTGGAGTTGCAAAAACTTTGGCGATCATCGCGTCGCGCTCGCGCCGGACCATCACCGTGTCTCCCACCTGCACCAGCGTGTAAAGCTCTTCCACATCCTGCTTGCGCATGCGGAAGCAGCCGTGTGAAATCGCCTTGCCAACGGAACTCTGCACGTTGGTTCCGTGGATGCCGTAGCCTTTCAGGCTCAGCCCCATCCAGCGGGTGCCCAGCGGATTGTCTTCTCCTGGAGCGATCTCTGTTTCGCCGTGGCGATAGACCGGGTCCTTGGCGTGGTTGATAACTACAAAATCGCCATCGGGACTTGGGGTGCCGCGCGCGCCCACGGCGATGGGATACGTCTTCAACACCTGGCCATGGTCGATGACCGCCAGTTGACGGTCCGCAATGCTGATGATGATCTGGCGCCGGGAGGCTGGGCTGATGCCGTGGTCGGCGGTCACAGATGTTTTTGCAACCGACGGAGCGTTCGCAGACGGTTCAGTAACTGCTCCGCTGTTCGGTGCTAGTGGGGCGGATGGAATTGGTTTGAGCGTGTTTAAGGAACCATTCTGGCTGAGTGCCGATTGCTGAGTGCTGAAGGCTGTTTTTTCCAGTTGTTCCTGTTCCCGCTGCAGGCTGGCGATGTGGGCTTTGGCAGCCAGATGGATGCTGGTAAGCGAGAAGGCCATCGCCGCCAAGGTCGCAATGAGTTTCGATTTTCCTGAGATCACAACTAGCCGCCGCATGTTGATTTCTCCTGTGTCGTGTGACACCAGGATTAAGAGCAGACTGGCAGCCAATATTTAAACTATTGATAAATAAAGACTTACTTTGCGTTCTGGCAGTAGGGCAGCGTGTGGGGAAGAAGACACTGTGTCGCCCCGGACACGCCGTGCGGATAAGAAAAATGGGTTTCAGGCAGCTATACCTGAAACCCTAAGGAGCGCAGCCAGGAGTCGGATAAACAGGCGGAACAAAGAATTGCCAAGGTCCGCGCCAGTTGCTCAAAATCCAGCCGCTACAAGGATTAGACACAAGGAACGAAGCTGCGGAACAGAAATTGTTTGGTTGTCGTAAAAGCGAAAACTAACGGTTGCCGAGATCAATGACCAAAGAAATAGACGCTCGCAAAAGCTGGTAATCGAGACAGCCAGGTAGTTTTGGGATAGGGAGCGTGCCGCAGGAGGGGTAGAAACCTAAGGATGGAAATTTGTCTTAAAAATAGTAAAGGCTGTGACATTGGTTATGCTCTAGCCGCCAACTCCTGCGAGGGAGCTAACAACGTGGATGCATGTACCGTCACAGCCCTTGATGCGACCACTGCTTTCGCAGTTCCTGACCCCAACCTGCCCCTCGCAGGGCCTGTCGGTTTTTTCGGGTCCGGGTGTTCACTGGATCGCTCCACTGAACCTGGCCACTCAGTCTACTTCGGATCAGCCACTGTTTATTTTGACTAACCCTTTCGACCGTCGACATGAGTGATCCTAGCTGAAGACCGTGAAAAGTCAACGCCCATGATCTGTGCAAACGAAGATTTTTTTCCTCATATTCCTGATTTGAAACACACTGATAAAACGCGGTTGCAAGAGCGTTGATTTTGGCCTGTCCTTGATTTCCACAGCGGTTTCCACAAAATCTTTATGACAAAGGTGCTGGCCCAAATGTGCGAATGAACCAAAGATGTTCTTGACGGCACAACCTGATCTGCCTCATTGTGTCTCTTAGAGACTTAAGGATGTCAGATCTCATCGCCTATGTCGACGGTGGCTCCCACGGCAGTCCGGGGCCATCCGGCATTGGCGTATTGATTGAGAAGCCGGACGGAGAAATGATCCGGATCGCCCGCTGGATTGGCCACCATGACAATAATGTGGCCGAATATGCCGCCCTGCTGGAAGCCCTGCAGCGCGCGCTGGAACTCAAAGCTACCTCACTGAGCGTCTTTAGCGATTCAGAACTGGTAGTGAAACAGATGACCGGCGAATACTCCTGCCGCAGCCCACGGCTTTACTCTCTCCACTGGATGTGCCGCAAGCTTGCCCGCACCTTGAACTTCTGCATCTCCCACATTCCGCGCGAACAAAACCAGGAAGCCAATCGGTTGGCGAACCACGCAGTGCGGTTTCGCAGAGAGCCGGCGCTGGATCAGCCGGTATCGCCGTAATCGCACGGAATCGCCGAAAACTTACCGCAGATCAACGCGGATCGTCGCGGATAAGAATTGGAACCCAGACAGGCAAAACCTTACCACGGACTTCACGGATCACACCGGATGATTGGGTGCTGGCATCTCTTTTGATCCGCGATCATCCGCGTAAATCTGCGGTAAAGTTTGTTCGGGGTTTACGCCTTGGTGTGCTCGTAATATTTGCCAATGATGTGGCCTATCTCCACCGCCGCCTCAGGATCAAGATCAACAAATTCAAAACCGGCATACTGCTGGTCGGCAAAGCGCAGCCGGGCATTCACACGCACGCGAATGTCCTCAGTGGGCTCATGAATGGTGAAGGAATAAATTTTGCTGTCTTCGTTGTAATGCCGTTCGGGCTCCATCATAAAGCCGCCGCGCGCCAGTTGGCGCAGCACTCCGGCTTGTCCGTCTTTGGCATCCATCACCAGCACTTGTGACTGGTGCGCGATGTCCACCCTCTCAAACCTGCGGCGTTCCTCTGGATTTTGCGCTTCCTGCGTTGGCCTCATTGAATCTGTTCTCCAAATGCGCTAACTGGATCAATGTCCACGGGCACATCTTTAACGCTTGTTAAGGCAGATTTTAACTCAGCCGGCATTGAATCATACTTTTTAAACCATTGCTCAGCACGGTTCCTGTCGCCTGTGGCTTCGATTTCCAGCAGCTCCTTGGCCAGCGTAGCAATCGCCTCCTGCATCTTAGTGAAATCAATTGCATACTTTGAAGTCTTGGAGTCGAAGGTGATGGCGCCCTGTTCCGCCAGATAGTTGAATTCCATCATCTCCGCGCGTCCGTGGGCTTCCGCAACGCCAAAGCGCACCGTCCGGAAGATCCCGGCTACATGCGAGGCATAAAAGGTATTGGCTTGCGTTTTCTGTATCACGCCTTTGTCCATGAGCCAGTTCAGCGCGAACAGGCCGACGATATCGGCCTTGGCCTCTTCCAGACCTGCGTATGTGGGTCCAATGGACTCGCGAAT
>DASXIL010000083.1:0-10657 GCA_036497985.1 Candidatus Angelobacter sp.
TGTTCAAGTGCAGCCACTCAGCATTGATCGTTTAACTGTCGTGTTCGATCCAATTCCAATTCTTGCCACGAATGAACCCAAAACGAGGATACCAACGATCCCCGGAATCGGGATTGACGGAAGCCATGAAATTATCAATCGAATGGTAAAGGAATGGCAGGAGGCTTATGAGCAGGGCAGATTGGCAAATCAGGATCAGATTAATGAATGGAAAACGGAAATTCTAGTGACCTATGAGGACTTTGCAGGGAAGCGATTTGAAATGACCTGTGATCTGGTGGTTTTTCCTATGGAAAGAGAATTGAGAGACAGGAACGCTTTTCAGCAGCCACGAAACAAGTACAAAACTGTAGAGGTCAAAAATATTAAATTCAAAGCAGTTGGCAAATGATACGAATATCACGAAGGCAAGAAGTCAAAATGGTCCTATTGAACTTTTTTGATCCGTGCAAATCAGTGCTATCAGTGTTATCAGCGGTAAGGTTTTGGGTTTTTGTGCAAAGCCCCAACCTCTCTATACCTGTAGCACCCCACCAGATGGTCATTCACCATGCCCACTGCCTGCATGAACGCGTAACAAATGGTTGGGCCCACAAACTTGAATCCGCGTTTGAGCAGATCGCGGCTCATCTTGTCGGATTCCTCTGTCCGCGCCTGTATCTGGGACGATGCGCTAAGCGCATTCACGATGGGCGCTCCGCCCACAAATTGCCAGACATACTTATCAAAGCTGCCGAACTCTTTTTGTACCGCCAGAAATGCCCGCGCGTTCTGGACGGCTGCCGCAACTTTCAGCCGGTTGCGCACGATGCCCGGATCGGCCAGCAATTGTTTCATCTTTTTTGCGTCATACTTTGCCACGCGCCGCGGATCGAATCCGCTGAAGGCCTTCCGGTAGGCAGCCCGCTTGTTCAGGATGGTGGACCAGCTCAGGCCGGCTTGCGCGCCTTCAAGAATCAAAAACTCAAACAGCACGCGATCGTCATGCTGCGGCACGCCCCACTCGGCGTCATGGTAGGCCATCATTTGCGGAGTGGTCGCCCAGGAACAGCGGGGTCTCGCGTCTGAAGGCGCTGGCGGAATATTTTTTGCGGGCATCGTCTTACCGCGCCTGCTCCGCCATAACGCGGGCTGCCACAGTTGTCATTTCAACTTCCATGCCGCTGAGCACCGCATTGCCGGAGAGTGGATCGCGGCGATTTTCATCCATCAGCGCGTTCAGGTTGGCGCCGGGATTTGCGGCGGCAACTTCGAGTTGTGCGCCCGGTTGATCGTGGCCCCATCCATGCGGCAGGCTGATCACTCCTGGCATCATCTCGTCGGTAATTTCCACTTCCGCTTCAATCGCGCGGCCATCGTGCGCGATGCGCACCCTTCCGCTATCGTCAATTCCCAGCCGCGCCGCATCTGTGGGATTCACCAGGGCAATGCATCGCGCTGCGCCTTTGGCCAGGACTGGAAGATTGTGCATCCAGCTGTTGTTTCCGTGGAGCTGCCGGCGGCCGACGATCACAAGCTCCGGTGTCGATCGCTCAAGATCAGCCGCGGGGCGCTTGAGATCGTCAATGAGCATGGTCGGTGCAAGTTCTATCTTTCCTGAAGGCGTACGCAGAACATCCGGCACGCGCGGTTCAAGCGCTCCCAGATCGATTCCGCCTTCTGCTGCCTGGACTTTCTCCAGGTTGAGTCCGTCAGGCTTCATGCCAAACTGGTCGCCGTAAGGCCCTGCGCGCAGACCGAGATCCAGCACGCGCTCCACGCCGCGCCGCTGCGAGCTTGCTTTGAAAATCTGATCGGCAAACGGCCCAGCGGTGCGCCGGAGATCGTCCATCAGCAATTCATCGTCAATCTGGGTGATGTCCGCTGCCGCGCCCTTGCCTTGAATAATGCCGATCAACCGCAGCAGCACCTGCCATTCTTCGGGACGGTCCTCTGGCCGGGAAAATATCGGATTGCTGTAACGCGCATGGTTGCGATAAGAAAGTTGCGAGAACGCTACGTCATAGTGCGAATCCTCCAGCGGCGACGTTCCCGGCAAAATCACGTCAGCATGTCGCGAAGTTTCGTTCAGGTAAATGTCCAGGCTCACCATGAATTCCAGTTGGTCCATTGCGGCGGAAAGGCGCTCGCCATTGGGCGAAGAAAGCGCTGGGTTGCTTGCTACCGTAATCAGCGCTTTTACCTGACCCTCGCCCGGCGTCTGGATTTCCTCGGCCAGGCAGCTCATGGGAAATTCGCCTAACACTTCCGGCGCACCGGAAACGCGGCTCTTGCGCCTGCCAGTGACAACTCCCTTGCCCGTCCCCGGCTTGCCCCCTGCTGGGAACGTATTCGACTGCAAGGCTGCAGCCTTGGGAAACATTGCGCCGCCCGGCTCGTCAAAGTGACCAGTAAGAATGTTCAGTACGTCGATCAGCCAACTGCAGAGCGTTCCATACTCTTGTGTGCAGGTGCCCACGCGCCCATACACCACAGCATGTTTCGCAGCCGCCAGCTTACGGGCCAAAGTACGAATAGTCTCAGCGGAAATCCCGCAACGAAGCGATACTTTTTCCGGCACAAAGCCGGTAACAGCGCTCTCCAGCAGTTCAAGGCCGGCAACATACTCCGCCAGTCGGCCAAGACGAACCAGTTTTTCCGCAAACAGAGTATGCACCATGCCCAGCAGCAGAAACACATCGCCGCCAGGACGGATAAAAATATGCTCGTCGGCCACGTCTGCCGTCTCCGTGCGTCTTGGATCGACGACGACCAGCCGCCCGCCACGGGCGCGCAGGGCCTTGGCCTTGTCGCGGAAATTTGGCACGGTCCAAAGGCTTCCGTTGGAGACCATGGGATTTGCGCCCAGCATCAGCAGAAAGTCGGTGCGCTCAATGTCCGGTACGGGAATCGAAAGGAAATCGCCAAACATCAGCCCGCAGGAAAGATGCTTGGGCATTTGGTCCAGCGTTGATGCGGAAAAAACGTTCTTTGATCCCAGCGCGCGGCCCAGGCGCGGCGCATAAAGCAGCAGAGCAAGTTTGTGGACGATCGGATTTCCCAGCGTCAAAGCGACTGAGTCCGCGCCATGCTCGGTGATGATCGGCGGCAAGCGGCGCTCAATCTCTGCAAAAGCCTCTCCCCATGTCGCTTCCACAAAGCGGCCGTCGCGCTTGATCAACGGCTTGCGCAGTCGGTCAGAATCTTCATGCAGGTCCTTGAGCGCCACGCCTTTAGGACACAGGTAGCCGTGGCTAAAGACATCGGCGACATGTCCGCGGATACGCTTCACTCGGCCCTCCGCCACGGTAATTTCAAGGCCACAACAGGCTTCACAAAAAGGGCATATCCGATGGTGTACGGTTTCGTGGCTTTCGTTGGTCATCGAACTCCCTCCTAGCGACAGAGATGGAAGCACCACATTGCGTGGAAAGACAAATTTCAATACGTCAAAGGTAAAGACTTTAGGGCATGTTGTAAACAGAGTCTGAAACTCTGGCGGAGGCGGGCCGCAAGACGGTACCATCATCACGCGGGCCAATGACTTTGAATTCACAACTTGTATGCGCTGGCCTTTGGCAGTGGCTCCAAAGTCCTGGGCTTGAGCGGTTTGAGTTTTTGCGCAGCAGCGATGAATGGGTTTTTCGTGGGACCATCCTGACGTTGTCCGATGACGTCCCGGCAGAAGCAAGATATGAAATAACCTGTGATCGCTCATTCAGGACCAGGCGCGCAAACATTTCCGTTCTTGATTCAAGCGGCGAACGCAGTTTGAAAATCGAGGCACAGAAGGGCCTCTGGATTGAGAATGGCCGGAAAAACCTGTCGGTAAAAGGCGCTCTCGATATTGATCTGGGCTGGAGCCCGTCTACTAATACTCTGCCGATCAAGCGCCTGAAACTGGACGTGGGACAGTCGAGCGGCGAATTCATCGCAGCCTGGGTACGCTTCCCTGAACTCACGTTACAGCCGCTTTCCCAGGAATATCTGCGGCTTGCGGACCGCCAATATCGTTATTCCAGCCGTGCCGGAGCATTCGTGGCCAACTTGCTCGTGGACGGCGACGGCCTGGTACTGGATTACGAGGGCTTCTGGCAACGTGCAAAGATCGAATAGCCGATATGACGCGCTCAGCTTCAAAAGCCGGTATAAAACGATTTGATGGCAGCTATCACGTCTTTTAATTGGCCGTGACTTGCGTTGGCGCGATATGCTAAAAGGTTAGTTACCTGCTCGCACGATCCGCCCTGGCCCAATAACAAAATTTCAGGCTTGAAGGAGCTTCATGGCAAACGAACTGCGCAATTTTCTTGCTCTCTCTTATGACGAACTGGAAGATATGAATCTGCAGGCGAAGGAGCAGCGCAAAAACCGCGTTGCCATGCACAAGATCCAGGAAGGCCGGCTGAAGTACCTTACCGATGAAAAGCGCATCAAGGCCGTAACCGTGCTCTTCAGCGATCTTGAAGGCCGCCTGCACATGCTGGATTACGACAAGAAATTTCTGCTCAAGAGCTGGGACAACCTGACGTTTGATGGCTCGTCGATTCGCGGCTTTACCGCCCAGCGTGAAAGCGATCTGCGTCTTGGCCTGGACTGGAGCTCGTTTTATTGGGCGCCGTCAGACGTGTTCGGCTCCGGCAAAGTCCTGGTTTTTGGCGATGTCATCGATAAAGGCGGCACGCCTTACAGCGCTGACATCCGCGGCAACCTGAAGGTCTTTGCCGCAGAAATGCACCAGAAAGAGGGCTACACGCTCAATGCCGCCAATGAAATTGAAGGCTTCCTCTTTCAGGGCGCTGACGCGGAGCGTCGCTACCATGAAACCAACAAGTTCGATTACGTAAATACCGGCGGCTATTATCATTCGCTGCCCGGCGATCCGCTGCGCACGTTCATTGACACCACGGCTGAAGTGCAGCGCGCCATGGGCTTCCAGAATGAGAAAGACCACCCTGAGGTGGCGCCCTCGCAATTTGAAATTAATTACAGCTATGGCGAAGTCGTCGCCGCTGCTGACCAGATCCAGCTTTATAAGCTGATCTGCCGCCAGGTTGCTACCCGGATGGGCCTGACTGCTTCATTCCTGCCCAAGCCCGTCGTCGGCGTGAACGGCAACGGCATGCACACCAACGTTTCCATCAGCAAAGACGGGAAGAACCTGTTCTGGGACCCCAAGGGCGAAGAGAAGCTGAGCAAGCTGGGCTGGGCGTTCGTAGACCGCATTTTGACGCATGGTAACGACATCTGCCTGATGCTCAATGCCAGCGTGAACGCTTATCGCCGTCTTGACCCGCACTTTGAAGCGCCCAACCAGATCAAAGCTTCAGCGGTGGATCGCGGCTCGATGGTCCGCATTCCGATTGGAAACGAAAAGAGCATGCGCGTTGAGGTCCGTTCCGTGGCGCCGGACGCCAATCCTTACATGGTGATGATGGCGGTTTTCAAGACCGGAATCGCCGGTGAGACGTCCAAGATCAAGAACCTGCGCCAGGCCCAGCGTTATCTGCCGGACAACATTTATACGGCAATGGAAAACTTCCGCTCCGCCGATTGGACCAACAAGCTAATGGGTGGTGAAGACGTGAAGACGCGCTATGCCGACCTGAAACAGGCTTCCGCTGATCGCTGCCCGCGACTGCTGGGAACGTTTGTGAAAGCCCCAGAGGTCCAATACCATCACGACGTTTACAACCAGTTCCTGTGGAACATGTTCTAGCTTTGAGGACAATTGGGAACCACAGTGGACACAGAGAAAACACAGAGGACGAATGGCTTTGATTTTCCTCTGTGCTTCTCTGTGCCCTCTGTGGTTTAAGTGTTATTTCTCTATTGGCAAATTCTTCAGGCTCCATTCAAAAAATGAAGCATCGTACATGCTGGGATCGTAGCCAAGATATTTCGCCACAAAGTAATCGAAAGAAGACTGCATGCCGGTGCGGCAATATGTAACCAGTGGCTGATCTGCCCTGGCATTCAACGCGGAGTACATGCGCCGCAACTCTGCTTCAGGTTTCAGCACAGGATTCTGCCGGCTGACGAGCATATCCATCCAGTACAGGCCTTTCGCTCCGGGAATATGGCCGGCCTTTGTGACATCTTCTGAGAGCTGTTCCCCGGTAAACTCTTTTGTTGGCCGCGCATCAAGCAGGGTAACGCTTCCAGGCTTCTTTTGTGACAGGTCACGCATGGCTTTTGTATCGACCAGGATTTCCGGCCGCGGTGAAACCACAAGCGTTGCGGTTTTGGATTGCGGTATTTCCGTTGACAGTGGCCGCCGTTCAGTAATCCACTTCTCCAGGCCGCCATCAAGGAGCGCAACCCGTGCCGCCACGCCAAGATAGTCCAGGGTAAAGTAAGCTCGCGCGGCCAACAGGTTGTAGCGCTCTCCGTACAAGACTACGCGCGAGGAGTTGCTGACGCCCGCAGCTTGAAAAATATGCTGCAAAGTTTCTACCGGCGGCAGCTCGTTGGGAATACCGTCGCGTGTAACAGCGATGTCCTCCAGCTTAATCTGCCGGGCTCCGGGAATGTGCCCTTTGGTGTAAAACTCTGGCGTGGAATTGATGCAGAGTACGATTACGTCTGGCTCGCTCAAGTTTTCCGCCAGCCACGCAGTAGTGACCAGCATTTCCGATCGCAACTTGGGCTCTGCGTTGCCTTGAGTTGGCAGCAGCAGTGCTGGCACGAATGTTAGCGCCAGAAGAAGTTTTCTAAACATCGCGTTCACTCCTTAACGCAACGACGTGCCCGCGACTACAGGCAGGTTGTTCATGTGACTCCATTGATGAATGGAACCGTCAAACATAGCGGCATCATAGCCAAGGTATTTCGCGATGAAGTAATCGTGCGAGGCTTGTAAGCCGATCTCGCAGTATGTAACCAGTTTCTCTCCCGGCATGATGCCTCTGGCTGCAAACAGCTCCTTGAGTTTGTCGGGCGGCAGGAAGACCGGATTGTTTTTCGCGTCGACCAGCGTTTCCTGCCAGTAAATATGCACCGCTCCAGCGATATGCCCGTCGGCGTAGCGCTTGTCCGGCCGCGAGTCCACCAGTAGAGCGTTCTTCGATGGTTGCTCGGAGAGCTTCTTTACTTCTTCCAGCATAGCCCGGACTTCGGGATGAACGTGCGGCGTAAAATTGCCTCGGGTAATTTTCGGCGCATCTTGGGAGAGCTGCCGATTTTCCTTCCGCCATTCATCGATGCCGCCGTCCAACAGCGCCGTATGATCGCCGTGACCCAAATAATCCAGCGTGTAGAAGGCCCTACCGGCCATTGGATACCAAGCCGTGGTGTAGATCACCACGCGCGAGTCATCGTTCACGCCCAATTTTTCAAAAGTGTCTTTGAGCTTTTCCGTGGCGGGAAGTTCGGCATCCTCGCCCACAATAAAATCCTCCAGCGTCAGAAAACGTGCGCCTGGAATATGGCCTTTATCGTATTCTGAGCGTTTCTCGTCCACATGCAGAATGATCACTTTTGGATCGTTGAGGTGCTCGCTCAGCCACTTTGCTGAAACGATCATCTCGGAATGAACTGCTCCATCGGCAGGCATGGCCGGCGCGGAAGAGGAAAATGCCACAAGGGCCACAACAGATAAGCCGAGGCGAAACAATTTGCTGATCATAGATTCGTACTCTCCATTGTCTATCTTCGATCCTTCAAGACTTGCAATATAGGACAAATGAAAGGTTGAGCGCATGATATAAAGCTTTAGACTGTAGCCGTGGTAAGACTGTTAGCGCGGCACCAGTTGTTTTATGCAACCGTTAGGGGTCAGGCAATGAAGAAACATGCGGTCATAGCCTTTTTGATTACAGGATTGTTCTCTTCCGGCACACTGGCACAGTCTCCGCTGGATGATCTCCGCAAAAGAGCGGAAGAAGCCCTAGGCAAGAAAAGCGGACCCACCGACGATCGCATTGCAGCAGGATTGAAGGAGGCGTTGACCGTGAGCACGCGGAAGGCGGTAGCTTCCACGGGGCGCGTCGACGGATTCTTAAAGAATGCAGCCATCAAGATTCTGCTGTCAGAAAAACTGCGCAACGTTGGCAAAGGCATGCGCCTGATGGGTATGGGCCAGCAGGTGGATTCGCTTGAGATTGGAATGAATCGCGCGGCGGAGCAAGCTGCACCGGCCGCCCGGCAAATCTTTATCGATGCCGTAACAAAGATGACGATCGCAGACGCACGACAGATCCTTTCCGGTGGCGACACGGCAGCTACGGAGTATTTCAAGACGGCAAGCACGGAACAGTTGACGGCGGCCTTTTCCCCGATTGTGCATCGTGCTATGGAAAATGTGGGTGTCGTGAAGCAATACAACCAGTTAATGCAAAACCCTGTGGCCGCGCGCGTGGCGGACAATGAGGGTTTCAGCATTGATAAATACGTTGTCGGCAAAACCATGGACGGGCTCTTTTACGTAATGGGTGAAGAGGAGCGCAAGATTCGCAAGGACCCCGCCGCACAAACAACGGCGTTGCTGCGTGAGATATTCGGCAAAAAGCAAAATCCATAATCCACAGTTTCTCCAGCTTCAAGTTCCCGGGTGTAGAATCTGTTCAATCCACGGGCCCACAGCTTAACTAAGGAGAAGCCGACGATGAAACCCCTGATATGCGTCCTGGCAGCGCTCGTGCTTTGCGGACCGATCTCCGCGCAGCAGCATCCCATGCATAATCAACCTCCCGCCAAGAAAGCCACGCTGATGACCGGCCTGGGAGATTTGCACCATCCGGTCTCAACCAGCAATCCTGAAGCGCAGAATTTTTTTGATCAGGGCATGCGCCTGATTTATGCCTTTAACCATGAGGAAGCTGCCGGATCTTTTGAGCGTGCGGCTGAACTCGATCCCAAAATGGCGATGGCATACTGGGGGCTGGCGGAAGCTGTGGGGCCGAACTACAACGATCCGGCTGACCCTGATCGATACAAGAAAGCGCATGAAGCCATTGCTAGGGCCGAGGTGCTTGCTGCGAATGCCTTGCCCAGCGAGAAGGCCTATATCGCTGCAATGGCGCTACGCTTCCCAGCCGATCCGGCGGCCGACCATCGTCTGGCGGCAGAGCGCTACCGCAACGCCATGAGTGACGTGGTGAAACAATTCCCTGATGATCTGGACGCAGCGACATTATTTGCGGAAGCCGGAATGGACCTTCATCCCTGGGGCTTGTGGCGTCAGGACGGTACGCCTGAAGGCGGGACCGAGGACATTGTTGCCGCGCTGGAATCGGTCTTAAAGCGCGATCCCAATCACATGGGCGCAATCCACTATTACATTCATGCGGTGGAGGCTTCGCCAAATCCTGAGCGGGCGCTGGCGGCGGCCAATCGGCTGGCGGCGCTGGCCCCAGCAGCCGGCCATCTGGTGCATATGCCGGGACACGTTTACATCCGCACCGGCGATTTTGAAGCTGCGGTGAAAACCAACCAATTAGCGGCTTCTGCCGACCGCGCTTACCTGCAGGCCAGCGGCGGGCCCGGCCTGTATGGCGCGATGTATTACAGCCACAATCTCCACTTCATTGCCGCATGTTCCAGCATGAACGGTAATTATGCTGAAGCCCATAAGGCCGCGGAGATGTTGGCAGCTCATGTTGGTCCGCTGGTAAAAGACATACCGCCTCTCGAAGGATTCATGACGGTGCCCATCGCGGTGGAAGTACGCTTCCAGAAGTGGGACCAGATACTGGCGATGCCGCAACCGCCTGCGGCCTTGCAAACTACCACAGTCTTCTGGCATTTTGCCCGCGGAATGGCCCTGGCAGCAAAAGGCAAAGTGGCTGAGGCTGAGGCCGAGCATCACATCGTAAGCGAAGCCGCGGATAAGACGCCGCCAGACCAGGTTTTTGCCATGCCGGTCAACAACAAAGCGAAAGACGTGTTGAACATCGCTACAAATGTTCTGGGGGCAAAAATCGCGCAGGCAAAGCATGATTCAACCGGTGCGGTTTCATTGTTGCGCCGCGCGGTGGCTATCCAAGACACGTTGAAGTATGACGAACCGCCAGACTGGTTCTATCCGGTTCGCGAATCGCTGGGCGCTGTGCTGCTGCTGAACGGAAACGCCGCCGAGGCGGAGAAAGTTTTTCGTGAAGATCTGGACCGCAACCCACGCAATCCGCGATCGCTGTTTGGTTTGGCTGAAGCATTGCGCGCGCAAAACCGAGCCTATGACGCGCAGTTTGTTGACAAGCAATTTCAATCCAACTGGAAGAGCACGGAGATAAAATTGAAAGTTACGGACTTGACGTAACACGCGTAAGCGGTAACTTTACTTTACGGCGACAGCGATGTTTACTGTCGCCGTAAATTTTATGCTTGTGCCATCGTAGTATTGGCTGATTGCCTTCAGTACCTCTGCATCAATTTCATCGCGACGATCAGCGGGAATCGATTGGAGGAAAGACGCGAAAGGCACCGCGACGTCCTGAAAATATTCCCAGACTTCTTGCGGCGTGCCGATCCATGTCCACGGCACTGTTACAAGCTCTTCTTTCACCCTAGAAAAGCCAGCTTGGCGTAGAGCTTGTGCCAGCGTGCCTTCGTCCGCCAAGGCAAACATCTTTCTCCCAGACTCCGGCATGACAGCCTCTGGCAACATGCGCAGCACCGTGCCAATGGTGGAGTGAAAATACGGCTGATCCATAGGCCCCCACACCAGCAGGATCGTACG
>DASXIL010000084.1:0-7442 GCA_036497985.1 Candidatus Angelobacter sp.
ACTAAGCATGGTTACCGGCTGGGGATCCTGGCCTTCGGGAGCGTCGGAAGGAAGAATTCCGCGGCCCAAAGCCGGTGGAACGCCAAAATAGCTAATGGCGTTGGGAGTCCAGTAAATGGCCCTAACGTCCTCAGGAAGGTCACCACCGGTGGTGGTCAGGTTCCGCTGGTCGAATCCAACAATCTCCTCAATGGACCGAACTTCACCAAGCTGTTGCAGCTGCGCCCCGGTGACGGCGATGCAGCATCGAATGGAGCCGGTCTGATCGCGGACGCTCAACGTTACCAGCCGCTCCCAGTCCCGGAAGGGATAAGGATGGAGCAACACCGCATACACGATGCTGAATACTGCGGTGGTTGCGCCAATGCCCAAGGCAAGTGATAACACCGCGACCAGGGCAAAGCCGGGAGCGCTGCGCACCTGCCGCAACGCGTATCGAAGATCCTGGAAGAAACCTTGCATCAGTCGATCCTGCTGCTTGGACTGTGTGCCTCGCCAAAGGTTTGCAATCATAACCGTGTTTTTCTTGTGAATCAATATTGGCTGCAACAGCTCATGCGACGCGAGCCTCCACTGGCCAAGGCGCTGGGACGCCGTCCGGGAACAAAAGAAATTCGTTACGCGCATTTGCTTTCCGGCGATGTGGAAGCCTGGGAACCGCCTGCGGAAACGGCCTCAAGCTCCGGCTCGGCTGACGCTGAGCGCATTATTCAACTGGAAGAGAAGGTGGCAGCACTGCGCAGCGAAGTGGCCGAACTGAAACAGCAAATGGCGGATTTCAGGAAACAGTTTGAATAGCCTGGAAAACCTTTACCACTGATTTTCACTGATCACACTGATCGGGAATTCTTACCGCGGATTTGCGCGGATAATCGCGGATAATAATCGGTGCGACTTAAGGATGCGGCGGCAACATCACCAGTTTTGGATTGATCTTCTGTACTATCGCGATGTTCTTTTCCGCTTTTGCATGGTCACCCAACGCTGCCTGCGCCTGAGCTACCTTGAGCAAGGCAGCGGGATTGGCCACAGGTTGCTGGGCCACGGTGTTGAGTGTTTGATTCAGCTCTGCCTTGGCTTTTTCATCTGTAGGGTTGTTTTTTACCTGAGCGGTAAGCGGCTCCAGACGTGCCAAGTTGTCAATTTTGACTTGCAATTGTTTGGCTGCCGGCAACTGCGGATCTTTTTGCAGGGCCTTTTCCAGGTTGTTTTTAGCTACTTGATCGTTGCCCAGGGCGAATTCTGCCTTTGAAAGGACCGTCAGCGTCGCTGGATCGGAAAATTGCCGGCTGCGAAGCTTCTCCACCTGTTGCTCAAGGCCTTTCCTGGCCGTCGGGTCCGCCGGATTCGATAAGACGGCGTCTGCCTGCTTCTCCAGGCTGACCTTGCCATCGCTGATTTGAATGCTTTGCAGGCTGGGATATCCAATCATGGCGATGGGGACCATGAAGAATCCCAGCAAAACGCCGATGCTCCTCTTGTGTACCAGTTGATAAAAAAAGGCGACTACCAGAACAACGAACAAAATAACTCCCAGCACCAGCAGCACCCACTCAAAGAGATACAAACCATCAAACATATTTCACCTCATCGTCCAACTCAAGGAACGGGACGGTCTCATTGTGCCATTAAGCGCTTCAATACTTCCTGCACGCAAGTAAGGAACCCTCTTATCTATGTTGTGACAGCTAAATGTAAACCGTTTCACAGAAAAGCGGCTCTTTGGAACCTTTATCACTGATTTTCACTGATCGAGATCGGGTGATCGCACGTGATCGGGAAACCGGATGATCTGGAGACACTGTGTTTCACAGCAAGCCACCTTACGGCTTAAGGTAGCGCGAGAAAAATGCCTCCGCGCGGCGCATTGAGTCTTCCTTGGCTTTGCGGTTGGCAGGAACGCTTTGTTTCTTGCTACCGGGATCGTCAAAATCATGCTCGGCCCCCGTGTACAGCACAAACTCGATCCTGTCTCCGTCGCGTTTGCCGGTTTCATTCAGGGCCTGGCAGATCTGCGGCGAGACTTCTTCATCATCTGTGCCGATTGCCAGAAGTACCGGCGCATAGGTGCGATAAGCCTTCTTATAATGGTCCTGCAAACCGCAACCAGGATAGAAGGCAATAGCCGCGCGAAAACCGGTTTCAGGGGTCGGGTCCTTCATGCCGGGCGTGTTGCGGGCCATGGATGAAAGCGTTGCGCTTGCGCCGTTCGACCATCCTTGCAAGCCGATTCGATCTCCCGCCACATCACTGCGCGTGCGCAGATAACGGAGCGCCCCGTAAGCGTCAAAGGGACGAATTGTGACTTCGTTCAATTCTTCAGGCCTGTCTGAATAAGTCCCCTTTGCGAAACCGGCAGGATACCCTCTGGGCCCAAAGCCATCCACATGCAAGGCAACATAGCCGCGCTCAGCCCAGAATTCTCCCCACATCTTATGGCGCTTGGTGAGAGTTTGAGCGTCATAAACGCCGTGAGCAAGGCTGGAATAAGCGCCGTGCCGGCCATGCATCATCACCACAGCCGGATGTGGCCCGCGACCCTGGGGAAGCCATAAATAACCTGTGAGCCTGGTTTTGCCGTCGTCGCTCATAAAGTGCACGGTTTTCGGGGTGACCTGGGCCGCAGCCGATAACACCAAAAACAAAGACACAAAAGCGATGGCGAGTTTTCGCATTGGGATGGAACGCCTCTCTGGCAGCAAATTTGAGATCTGGAATTTTCGCGCTGCTTCCCTTACAAGGCCAGCGCCTGTGGCATTAAACCACAAAAGGGACAAGCCTCGCGGTCTTGCGTGAATACTCAGCATACTCAGGATAGGCCGCACGCAGAAGCGGTTCTTCACACGCGATCCTTATCAGCAACATCACCGCCACAACCGCCGCCAACGCGGCATTCGCCGACGACCAGTGCACCGCAACCCCGGTCCATATGATGAGCCAGGCGGCGGCGTAAATGGGATTGCGAATATAGCGGTACGGCCCATGGGTTACCAGTCCGCCCTGCGTGGGATTGGCAGCGTAATGAAAGCTGCGGAAACCAAAGGTCAGCCGGGCCCAGATCATAAGCGCCAATCCGAGCAACTGCAGAGATATGCTAACCGGTCCCGTCCCCAAAATGGCGCCACGGAACACAAGCGCAGCTGCTGTGGCCATGAGCACAACCGTGGCAATAATCGAGACACTCCGGAGCACCATAAGATTCCCTTTTCCTGTAATCGACATCTAGTGTGATCTCTATCACATCAAGTCAGCAAGGGTAATTTTATGATGTCCGCTTAAAGCTGCCTGACGGCGTTACAATTGGCTGCGCCGTCACCTGGGCGAGATGGTTGACTGCCGTTTCGCCATTTTTCGGCTGAAGGCCAGCACTACGGGTCCGCATGAAATCCTACCGGGCCCAATCGCCTGAGGAGGAGTCATGTCAACGATCGCCCACCAGGAAGCCGGGATTGAGCAGCTCTTACACGCAGAAAACGAACTTCTGCCGCCAAAATCTCTGGTGCAAAATGCTCGCCTGAAAGACTACGCCGCGGAATATAAGCGGTCCGTCGAAGATCCTGAAGCGTTCTGGGCCGACGCCGCGAATGAACTGGAATGGTTCCAGCCGTGGACGAAAGTTTTTGATTGGAAATACCCAACGTTTGAGTGGTTCCAGGGCGGCAAATTCAACATCACGCACAATTGCCTTGATCGTCAGGTAAAATCCGGCCGTAAAAATAAAGTCGCGTACATATGGGTAGGTGAAGACGGCACCGAACGGCAAGTCACCTATGGCCAGCTTCTGGACCAGGTTGGCCGCACGGCGAACGCGTTGAAGTCGCTCGGTGTAAAGAGGGGCGACCGAGTCATTGTTTATATGCCGCTCTGCCTAGAAGGCGTGGTTTCCATGCTGGCGTGTGCGCGGATTGGCGCTGTGCATTCCGTAGTCTATGCGGGTTTTAGCGTGGGAGCGCTGCGCAGCCGCATTGAAGATGCGCAGGCACGCGTGATTCTTACGGCGGACGTGACGTACCGTCGCGGCAAGCAGGTGCCTTTACGCGCCATTGTGCAGGAATCGATTGCCGGGCTGGAGCTGGTGGAAAAAGTTGTGGTGCTGCGCCGCGCCAAGCCGATGATCGAACTCACCGAGCGCGAAGTGGATTTCAACGAACTGGTTCAAGCGCAGAAAGCCGAGTGCCTGGCCGAGGTGATGGATTCAGAAGACCCGCTTTACATCCTTTATACGAGTGGAACCACTGGCAAGCCCAAGGGCGTGGTACACGTGCATGGCGGATACGCCGTGGGCATTCACTATCACATGAACCCGCTTTTGGGACATCCGGGATGATGACGTATATTTCTGCACGTCTGATATTGGCTGGGTAGTAGGGCATTCCTACATCGTGTACGCGCCGCTGCTCGCGGGCGTGACCACGTTGTTCCGCGAAGGCGCCATCGACTATCCGAACCCGGGCATTGCATGGGAGCTGGTGGAAAAATATCGCGTCTCGGTGGCGTTCACCGCGCCCACGGCTGTGCGCATGTTCATGCGCCACGGCGACGAGCTGCCCAAAAAGTACGATCTTCGCAGCCTGCGTCTATTCACCTGCGCCGGTGAGCCGCTGAATCCTGAGGCGTTGCAGTGGGCGTATCGTGTGCTCTGCGGCAACGGAACCACGGCCTTCGTCGCTGACAACTGGTGGCAGACTGAAACTGGTGGCCCGTGCCTGGGCACTCTGCCGATCATGGCCGCGCGTCCGGCAAAAGCGGGCAAGGCGCTGCCCGGCGTGGTGGCGGAAGTTGTGGACCAGCAAGGCAACAAGATGCCGCCTAATAAAGGCGGGCTGCTGGTAATCCGCAAGCCGTTTCCGCACATGTTCCGCACGGTTTATGGCGATCCGGCGCGATATGCGCAGGATTGGGGCAAGGTGCCCAACGCTTATACCACCGGCGATGTCGCTGTGTGCGACCAGGACGGCTACTTCACCGTAGTCGGCCGCGCCGACGATGTGCTGAACGTTGCCGGCCATCGCATTGGCACAGCCGACGTTGAAGGCGCGCTGGTCAGCCATCCTGCCGTCGCTGAAGCGGCCGTCATCGGACGCCCCGACGAAATCAAGGGCGAGAACATTAAGGCCTTCGTGATCCTGCGCATCGGCCACACGGGCTCGCCGGAGCTTGAACAGAAATTGAAGGAGCATGTGCGGCATGTGCTCGGCGCAATCGCCGTGCCCGCTGAAATTGCTTTTCCCGACAAGTTGCCCAAAACGCGCAGCGGCAAGATCATCCGCCGTCTGCTGAAAGCGCAGGAACTGGGCCGCGACGTCGGCGATCTCTCCACACTCGAAGAGTAGCGAGTGTTGGGAAAGTCCACAGCCTGTGCGGGGGCGCTGCCACCCCAGCCGACTCAACCCCGCACCGGGATGTGGCGAACATTCGCTTATTGCCTGCCGTTTATCGTGTTACCCGATCACCGGACCACCCAATCACGCGCGATCATCCGAGTTCTGGTCCGCATATATCCGCAAAAATCCGCGGTAACGCTCCTCCGGATTTGCACTTCCAGTCCAATCTCAGGTAAGGCCCTTAATCCTCTGATCTCGGTAGCAGGCCCTATTTTCACTCGCACCATTTGTAGCAAGAATTGCCAGTAGAAACCCATATTCAAGAGTTATTCAATTTGCTCGAACACACATTTTGCGCTCGCGTCTGGGGGAGACTGGTGAGAGTTGCCGTTGCCGCCATGCTATTGGTGTTTTTTGGATCGTCGGCCTTTGCCCTGGGCGAAGATGGACGTCCCGCGCCTGCTTCCCCTTCTGCTTCCGCTGCGCCTGCTTCTGCTGCGACTGCAAACGTGTCTTCGGCGAAGACGTCTTCGACCACCGCATCTGCTTCACCCACTGCCGACGCCCTGGTAGCTGCCCTGCCCGATGCGCCTCCAATATCCGCAGAAGTACGGACTGTTGAACCCTCACCCTCTGGGACTCCCTCGATAACGCCCGCCGCCGCTGCGCCATTGCTCGGCAATGCGTTTCTCGCCAACAACAATCTGGCACCGATTCACGCGCTGCTCACGCCGCCAGCAGCGTTCATCAAGCTCAAGACTCCGCTGCGCACACACAGCTTCTTTGACGCTCGCAACGCACTCGGCTTCGCTACTCTGGGCGCATCGCTCACCGCGGATGCGCTCTCCACGCAAAAAGGACTCGCCTATCCCGGCTTCAGTGAAATGAATCCCATCGCGCGCCCGTTTGTGCAGAGCCGCATGGGCGCTGCCGTCTATAACGCCGGCAGCTTCGGCCTGATGGCGGGATTAATGTATTGGGCGCACAAAACGGAGCACCACAAACTGGAGCGCATCCTGCCGTTCGCCATCGGCGGCTGGGAAGGCCTGCTCAGCGCGCGCAACTATCATGTAATCGCGAATCGGCCAAGGTAAAGGCGACTCGGTCATCCCTGGGTGGAGCAGGCATTTATGCCTGCGGTAATGGTTCCAAAAGATCATTCCTTGCGCCGCAGGCCCGCGCGCAGCGAAGCGGAGCGCACAGAAAATTAAAAGCGATGGCCAGAATGCCCGGCGCTCAGATCAACCGTTTGGGACGGCCACGCGTATAGCGATAAATCTGTCGGAAAAACTCATAGCCCTGGGAAGGGGTACTCGACATGCTGTGGCGTTCGGCATAGTGTTGGCGCTCTCCCCAGATATCCCAAAGCAAAGATAACCGTTGCGACGCCAGGAGAGCGTCAACGAGCCCTTTCTTGAGAAATAAGTGGTGCTCATAGTCATCGTAATTTCCTTCAGATGTAGTGATGCTCGACAACTCTCCGTCTTGATTGCCCATGTCCCAATTGGGAAGATCTAGCCAAAGACCGAATTGCTTGGCAAGATGTTTCCCTGGGACTTCGCCGCTTGGCCTCTCTAGGTTACCTTCTGAAGAAAATCTACTTTCGCGAACCGGCAGATAAATGGGAATTCGCCTCAAGACGTTGCCTTTTTCGAAGTACTGTTTCGGATGTTCGATTACTTCTTCGGAATCTCCAAAGTTCAAAATGAAACGGTATTTAAAACGCGGATCATTTTTTGGAATACGCTTATTCACACTGCCAACGACAAAATCAATGGTGCATAGTTCGTCTTGAGGAAACGTATCGCACCATGGAATCTCTCCCGCAAAAGTATAGTGGTCCTCGCCCGATTCTGGAAGCAATCTTCCGCGCGGCGGATACGCTTTAACCAGACGCACCAACTCACTGACATCATCAGCAAGTACAAAAAAGGCATCCATTATGACAAACCCAATACGCTCGGAAACTTTTTCATGCTGTCTCCGGTACCCGCCTAGCAATACCCATGGCCCCGGCTTTGGCCCGACTTGCGCTTGGATGAGGCAATGTGCCAAGGCCGGTGTTGGGCCCTTCTTTACCCAATTACCTACATCCCCGGATCGATCTCCAAGTAGGTC
>DASXIL010000085.1:0-9555 GCA_036497985.1 Candidatus Angelobacter sp.
GGGCGTGGCGTTTGCGGCACGAGCGCTGGGAGTGAAAGCCACTATCGTGATGCCTTCAACGGCGCCCAGGGTAAAGCTGGACGCAACACGCGCGATGGGTGCAGAAGTTGTGTTGGTGGGGCCGGCCAGTGAAGATCGCATCAAGAAGGCGGAAGAGCTTGAACAAGAGCTCGGGCTCGTTCCGGTGCCACCTTACAACGACGAAAAGATCATCGCGGGGCAAGGAACGATTGGGCTGGAAATTTTTGAAGACATGGCCGACGTCGAGCTGGTGCTTGCGCCGATTGGCGGCGGAGGGTTGATCAGCGGCATTGCGACGGCGATCAAGGAATCGAACCCGAAAGCCAAAGTGATTGGCGTGGAACCGGAATTTGCCGCCGATGCGCAGGCGAGTTTGCGGTCAGGAAAAATACAATCCATTTCTGGCGAGAGCGCAGCGCGCACGGCCGCAGATGGACTGCGCTCGCAAAGCATTGGCGAGATCAACTTTGAGCACATACGGAAGTATGTAGACGCGATCGTTACGGTGACGGAAGATGAGATCAGGCGGGCCATGCGGCGATTGTTGTTTTCCGCGCGCGTTCTGGCTGAGCCCAGCGGCGCAGTAACCACGGCGGCAGCGATGTTTCACAGGGAAGAGCTGCCTATGGGCAAGACCGTGGCGGTGCTGACCGGCGGCAATATTGAACCGCAGCTTTTTTCTGACATGATTCTGCAAACCGTGTAAGGTAAACCATGGTGACAAACCGCAAAACATTTGAGTTTTTATTTCTGGTGGCGCTTGTAGTAGCGGCTGCTTTCATGGCCAGCGCTTTTGCCGCCGAAGCAGAGCACGCGACATTGATCCGCGAAGAACCTTTATATAGCTCGGCTGGAGCGAATGCGCAGAAGACCGCGCAGGTTGGCCGAGGCACAGCGCTTACGGTCCTGGAGCGCAGCCAGGCTGACGGTCAGCCGTGGGTAAAGATTTCAATGGCATCAGACCAGGAGGCGCAGGTCAGCAAAGAAGTTACGGGGTGGCTGCCAGCCAGGACGGTTGTGATGGCTTCCACGGCGAGTGGCGATGAAATTATTTTTGGCCAGGCAGTGGATTCTGAGCGGCAGGCGGAAGAGCGTGGCGGACGCAAAGGCGCTGCCGATGATGCGTTGCGCTTGTACTCGCGCGTGCCGGAAATGTTTCCGGGATCGCCAATGGCAGCGGAAGCCATGTGGCGCGGCGCGGACATACGCTGGCAGCTGGCTAAGGCAGACTTTATCCGGTCAGGCAAGCCGATGGAAGAAAAATATCTGAGAGAGGTCATCGCGAAGTTTCCACAGACAAAGCAGGCGGAACTGGCCGCGTATGACCTGATCGAGGGCCAGCTATGTCAGGAATGGCGCGGGCAGACCGAGTGTCCAACGAAAGAAGCGGCGCTGTATGAGCAGTATGCGCATGAGCATCCGCAGTCACCCAAGGCGGCGGAAGCTTTATATAACGCAGCATGGCGGCAGGCCGCGCTCACCGATATCTACCGCATTAATAATGATCGCGACAAGAGCGACACAGCGCGCAAAAAAGGCATTGCGCTGGCGCAGCAGATACAGAGCCAGCAACAAGATCAGGACTGGAAGATGCGAGCCACAGATTTGATCTACAAGCTGGAAAAGAAAATCCCGATCTACAGCGCGGCGGTGGACGCAGGAGAAACGAAATGAAGCTGAGAACAGCCGTACTTCTGCTGGCCATTTCTTTTATTTCTTCCATCGTGCCGGCGCAGCAGAAAGAACAAGGAACAATCATCAATGAAGTGCAGATGTATGTCTCACCGGATTTGAATGCGCAAAAGCTGGCGCGAGCAACGCGCGGAAGAGACGTCCCGCTGGTAATGGAGCGCACCAAGGTTGGCGAGCAAACCTGGGCGCACGTTTTGATTATTGTGGATGTTGACCGCGACCGCGAGACCACGCGACAGATCACAGGCTGGGTGCCGAGCAACGTGGTGATCAGCACGTCCACGCCCAACGGTGATCAGATTATTTTTGGCGAGGCAGTGGATTCAGAAAACCAGGCAGAGATGCGCGGCGGACGCAGACATGCGGCGGAAGACGCGATGCGGCTTTACTATCGTGTTTACGATTACTGGCCCAACTCGCCGCTTGCGGGTGAAGGGTTGTGGCGCGCAGCCGATATACGTTGGCAACTGGAAAAGGCTGACGTGCGTTTGCGGCCTTCGTCGCGTGAGATGAATCCCGATCTGCGCACGCCTATCGACGACGAGAACATGAAGCTGGTGATGAAGAAGTTTCCGCACACCAAGTTTGCCGATCTCGCGGCGTATAACATGATCGACAACAAGCTCTGCGGCTCATGGAAGGGCGAGACCAAGTGTCCGGAGAAAGAATCGGAGCTGTATGAGAAATATGCGCGCGAGCATCCGCAGTCGCCCAAGGTAGCGGAAGCGCTCTTTAATGCTGCGTGGCGGCAGGCAGCGCTGGTGCAGATGTACGGCGCGCAGCACGATAAAGAACGCGACAAGGCGCGCAAAAAAGCCATGGACCTGGCGCAGGAAGTTGCGGCCAAGGCCCCGGCAGGCGATCCCAAGCTGGTTGACTGGAAGCCGCGCGCCACGGAATTGATGTACGCACTACAGCAAGGCATTCCCACCTACACAGCGGAACCTGATCGCAAATAACCCGGAGGAGTTTTGCACGACTATCTGCTCTCATTATTCTTAGGCGTGGTTGAAGGCCTTACAGAGTTTTTGCCGGTCAGTTCCACGGCGCACCTGCGCATCACAGAGGCGCTGCTCCACATTCATCTCGATGATCCGTTCTGGAAGATGTATTCCATCGTGATCCAACTGGGCGCCATTCTTTGCCTGCCAATTTATTTTCGCGCGCGCATTGCCCGCTTTCTTTCCACGTTTCCGCGCGGCGAACGCGGCGATCGCACCACGCTCACGCATCCGCTTTCACTGGTAATGATCGCGTTTGTCTGCACGGCCGTGCCGTCACTGCTGCTGACCAAGCTGATCGGGAAGCACCTTGAAAGCCTGACCGTGATGGGCGTCTCGCTGCTCGTGGGCGGCATCATCATGTGGATCGTCGACGCTTATTTCGGCTCGCCGCGCACCGTGGGCCGCCACATGACGGAACGCATGGAAGACGTTTCGCTCGTCCAGGCCATCTGGATTGGGATCTGCCAGGTGGCGTCGGCGGTATTTCCCGGCACATCGCGATCCATGTCCACCATCGCTGCCGGACAAGTTGCCGGCATGTCACGCACCGCCGCGCTGGAGTTTTCCTTCTTTCTATCGATGCCTACCATGATCGCCGCCACCGGCTATGAACTGCTCAAAACGTTCCATCCCAAACACGGCGCTGAAGCCCTGGGCCGCATGCCCATCGACGCGCATGAGTGGACCGTGCTCATTATCGGCTTCGTGGTGTCGTTCATCGTGGCGCTGGCCGTGGTGGCATGGTTCATGAACTGGGTCCGCCAGCGGGGCTTTACGCCATTTGCCATTTACAGGATCATCGTCGGCATCGCGGTGCTAGTATGGGTGATGCGGGGATAGCCGCGGCCAGAATCGGCTGAAGACCGACTGAAGATCGGCAGGGCTGCCCCGAAGTTTCTTGACCAAGAAACCAAGGCAGATGGCCGAAGCTTCCTGCAACTCATTTGCGCGTGAACCACCGCAGTTGATAGGTCACTCCGAAAGACGTGAAGTTGCCGCCCACGCGCGTGACAGCCCCTTTGGAGTACGACAGCTTCAGCGATTGCGAGCGCGTCAGCGGCAAAGCCAGCGTCGCACCCATACGCGAATTCTGTTGCAGGTCATTACTGCGGACTCCATTCACATGGGTCCTTCCACCGGTGTAGTAAGTGCCGTCCAGGGCCAGCCATAGGCCGGGGCAGAAGGTGTAACTGACGTGCGCCTGCACGGAGCCAATCGGCGCCTGCTCGCGCACCTGTCCGTGAAAGAAATTTGAGTTCTGCAGAAAGAACCAGCTTCCCAGATCTAGCTCCAGCACCCAGGAACGCAGGCTGCGTGAAATGCCGATCTCCGGCCTGAACGCCCAGCGGTTGGCGCCAATATTGACGAGGAGGTTGGGATCGTATTGGCCCAGCGGCACGGAAATGGCCACGTCGGCGCCCACCACGGTCCTGGCTTTGTGCTTCTTGAACTCCTGCAGATTCGCCGTGGGTGAGCCGACAAGAAAATAGGACAGGCGCAGGCGGAGATCGCCCAGGCCCGAGCGGTAGATATGCGCCGGAACTCCACTCAGCAGGCCTTGCCCTGAACCCCAAACGTAGGGCATGCCGGCTGCGATGGAGGTCTGCCGGCCCAGCAGGCCAAAAGAGTGGTAGTAGCCAACGGTGGCCGTGTTGAAGCTGGCGGAGGCGTCGGTAATGGGCAGCGTTGGATCCAATACCACGTCGCCGCCGGTGCGCCCGTAAGAAACCACGGCAAAGTTGGTGCCGACTGGCGCGGGAGAGAAGGACCGTGGTTCCAGGTCCTGTGCTCGGGCAACAATGCACAACAGCAACAGCACTGCAGCCAACCATGACGACCGGACGAGCTTTTGGACCGCTTGCAAAAAGTTTGATCGCCGGCCCCTTCCAGCAAAGCCTCCACTTGTAAGACGCAGAAAGCAGAGCTGGAGATGCGCGTTGGTGCTGGCTGATGGCGATGCGGGGTAGCCAGTTTGCATCGCATCAAGTCCCGACCCTGGCAGTTCTCCGCGCTTTTCAGCAGCCTGCCCTGAGCGACTGAGAGCAGCGAAGAAGTCGAATGGGTGCCTTCGTGTCCTTTGTCATCCAGGGCCTCGGCCCGCGCAAGCGCATGAAAATCAGTTTTTCGACCTTGTGGTTAAGCGGCTAGAGCTGGTCCATGATCTCAGGAAACTCATAGAACCCGGTCTTGCCTTTGATCCATTCGGCGGCGCGCACCGCGCCTTCAGCAAAGCCGACGCGCGATTTGGCGTCGTGCGTGAAAAGGATCGTGTCATTGGCGGAGTCGAGCATGACCAGGTGCATGCCTACGGTTTCACCTTCGCGCACCGAGGCGACTTCAACTTTTTCGCCCGAACCGGACTCGAGGATCTTCTGGATGGTCACGGCCGTGCCGGAAGGCTTGTCCTTTTTGTGGACGTGATGGCGCTCCACGATGCTGCCGCGATAGTCGTGCTTCAGGACGGGAGCGATGGCCTGTACGGCCTTGAAAAAGAAATTCATACCGATGGAAAAATTTGAGCCGTAGAGCAGTGCGCCTTTGCGCTCAGCCACCAGTTCGCGGACTTTTTCCATGTGCTGGTACCAGCCAGTAGTGCCTACAACGATGGGAACTCCAGCTTCAACACAACGGATGATGTTGGGAATCGCCGCGTGCGGCGTGGTGAAATCAATCGCCGCATCGATTTCCTTCAGCGTGGCAGGCGTCAAGGCGCGGCCATCCTGGTTTTCCTGGCTGGCCAGCGAACGGACTTCATGCCCGCGCTCTTTCGCCACTTCCGCAACCAGCGCGCCGGTTTTGCCGCGTCCCAGCACTAGAATTTTCACGCGAACACCTCGGGGTCCACCTGCGAGAAGAATGTGCGGTGCAGGCGCGAGACTACGTCCGGCACAGCGTCTTCATCGATCACAAACCCTATATTAATCTCTGACGCGCCCTGGGAGATCATGTGAATGTTGGCTTCAGGAATGGCACTGAAGACTTTGGCGGCAATCCCCGGCGTGCTTTTGATATTTTCACCCACTAAGCAAACGATGGCTTTGCGGCCTTCATATTTCACGTCGGCCAGCTTGGCCAGATCGGCGGCAATGGCCGCGATGGATTCATTCGAATCCACGGTAACTGAAACGCTGACTTCAGAAGTGGACACCATATCCACGGGGCAGCGATGGTTGGCGAATACCTCAAAGATGCTTTTGAGAAAGCCATGTGCCATGAGCATGCGCGTCGCGACTACATCAACGACAGTGATGCGCTTCTTGGCGGCAATGGCCTTGAAAATATTCTTGCTCTTGGGCGCCGTTGCCGTGATGCGCGTGCCCTCGCATTTTGGATTGCGCGAATTGAGAATCAGAACTGGAATATTCTTCTGGATGGCCGGCAGCAACGTGGCCGGATGCAGAACTTTTGCGCCGAAATAGGCAAGCTCCGCCGCCTCTTCAAAGCTGATGTTTTTGATGCGCCGCGCGTCGGGGCAAAGATTTGGGTCGGTGGTCATCATGCCGTCAACGTCTGTCCAGATTTCAATGCGCTCAGCATTCAGGCCCGCGCCGATAATGGCAGCGCTGAAGTCTGATCCACCGCGTCCCAGCGTTGTGCCAATGCCCTCGCGTGTTGAAGCAATAAAGCCGCCCATCACCGGCACGCGCTTGCGATCCAGCAAGGGCTTCACGGTTTCCGCCAGACGCGCATCTGTCTCTTCAAATTGTGGAACGGCCTTACCGAAGGTGGCGTCCGTCACGATGCATTTGCGGGAATCAACGTGCGCAGCCTCAATGTTGCGCTGCGAAAAAGCGGCGGCGGCAATCTTCGACGACACTCTCTCGCCAAAGCCGGCAATCGTATCGATGGTTCGGGGCGTGAGCTCTCCCACTGCAACAACGCCGCGCAAAAGTTCGTCCAGGCCATTGAAGTCAGCTTCCAGCTCCGGAGCGATCTGCTCAAAAGCATGAGTACCCAGCAGATCACAAGCGCAGTTGTAATGGCGCTCGCGCGCGGCGCGTGAAAGCTCAAGAGCTTTTGTGCGGTCGCCTGCTCCGGCGGCAGAAGACATAGCCAGAAGCTGATCGGTGATCTTGGCCAGCGCGCTGACGACGACCACCGGGCGTTCATTCAGGCGCTCGCGCACGATGGCCGCGACGCGGTCAATGGCCTGCGCGTCCTGCACGGAGGTGCCGCCGAATTTCATCACGATCATAGAAACACCTGCGCAGGAAAAACCCACCACGGAGGCACGGAGGCACGGAGAAGGGCAACGCGAAAATGTTTCCGCGACCGAATGGCCTCCAGATTCGAATGATGGTGCGCGGAAGCGCTCACCCGATGTATCCCTGCGCCTTGAGCAGTTCGCCGTTCAGCACAGCCGCACCGGCAGCGCCGCGGATGGTATTGTGCGAGAGCACGGTAAATTTCCAGTCGAAGATATTGCAGGGGCGCAGCCGCCCACACACAGCGCTCATGCCGCGTCCGCGGTCACGGTCGAGCCGAGGCTGAGGACGGTCCGGTGCGGATTCATAAATTACCGGCTGTTCCGGCGCTGTAGGCAGCTTGAGCTTCTGCGGCAGACAGCGAAACTCATTCCACGCTCCAATGATTTCTTCCGCGGTCGCGGGCTTGCGCAGCTTGAGTGAGACCGATTCGGTATGTCCATCCTCTACCGCAACGCGGTTGCAGTGCGCGCTCAGCGTGAGATCGGCGTCAGCAATGTGCGAGCCGTTGAGCGATCCTTCTTTCAGTGAACCCAGCAGCTTGCGCGTTTCCGCTTCCATCTTGTCTTCTTCCTTGGCGATGTAGGGAATCACGTTGCCCAGGATGTCCATGGAAGGGACGCCGGGATAGCCCGCGCCGCTGATGGCCTGCATGGTGGCGACAAAAATCTTGTCGATGCCGAAACGGCGGTGCAGCGGAGCCAGCGCCAGCACCAGCCCAATGGCGGAGCAGTTGGGATTCGTCACCATGAAGCCTCCGTTTTTTTTGTACCACTTCTGTGTCTTGATGAGTGGAACGTGATCGCCATTGACTTCTGGAATGATGAGCGGAACGTCTTCCGCCATGCGGAAGGCGCTGGAATTGGAAACCACCGCGTGGCCGGCTTCAGCGAAGGCGGGCTCAATCTGCTGTGCAGCAGTGGCGTCGAGGGCGGCAAAGACCAGCTTGGGCGTGCTGCTGTCCGGCGCAGCGGCGGAAACCTTCATGGCCGCGATATTGGCGGGGATCGGCGTGGCCAGGTTCCACTTGGCAGCTTCTGGATAAAGCCTGCCTGCGGAACGGTCCGACGCTGCAAGCCATGTAATTTCAAACCACGGGTGTTCGTGGAGCAGTTGGATGAATCTCTGCCCGACGGTCCCGGTAGCGCCGAGTATGCCGACTGGAATTTTGCTGGTCATGAATGTTGAAAATTAGATTTTAGCATCAGGGCCGGAGCACTCAGCATTCAGCCTTCAGCATTCAGCCCCGAATCGGTATGGATGCCAACAAGAAAAACCTGAAACACAGAGGAACTGAGTAAGCGGAGGAATCAACAACTCAAATTCCTCCGCTGCCTCCACTCCTCCGTGTTTCAAGGTTTTCATGGTGGCTCACGGGACTGTTTCAGGACTGAAGGCTGACGGCTGAATGCGTCTCTGGTTAATCTGCTGCCGCTGCCTTGGCCGCTTCCGTCGGCTTGCGTTTCACCAGGTATTCATCGGCCAGGACCATGACCAAGGCTGCCGTCGGAACCGAAACCAGCGCGCCTACAACACCGGCCAGCGCGCCTCCGAGCGAAAGAGCAATGATCACGGTGAGCGGCGAAAGATTGAGCGTATGGCGCATAATGCGCGGCGAGATGAAGACGCTTTCAATCTGGAAATACACGGCAAAGAAGATGATCACGCCAACGAGCTTCTGGGGCGAGTCCATGATGGCTACCGCCGAGGCCAGCACCACGGCGCTGATGGGGCCGGCAATGGGCAGGATGTTGGCGATTCCGGCAAACATCGCCAGCAGGTAAAAATATTTCAGGCCCAGCGCCCAATAGACGATCAGGCTGCAAACTCCAAGGCTGAGCATGAGCATTGACTGGCCAATCAGCCAGTTGCGCATGCGGGCTTTTGCGCGCAATAGAGTCGTATTCAACCGGCCCTGTTGGTGAACTGGGAACATGGAGACGGCCCAGTGGAAGGTGCGGTCGCCATCGATGATGAAGTATGCGGTGAGGATGATGGCCGTAAAGAAACCAAAAATACCGCCGGCCAGGTTCAGGAACAGGCCGCCTGCGCCGCCGGCGATTTCCGCCGCATATTTCTGCAACCCAGCGGGATCAATCTTGGCGGCGAAGGGAACATGTTTGATTCCCTCAGTGAGTTCCGTCATGTGCCGGGGCCAGTCAGCGGAAAAGTTGCGGCCGTCGCGATATACGGGCGGCAGGGCAAACACAGCGAACAAAGTGCCCGCAAGCGCCAGGATCAGAATCAAAAAGATGATGGCAAAGCCGCGCCCGGCGCGCCAGTTGCCAATGTGTATCTTCTGAATCATGCCGATGGCCGGTGAGAGCACCACGGCAAACAGCGCGCTCACATAGATGAGCATCAGCACGTCACGGACGCTATAAGCGACCCACAAGGCAAGGATCACGCCGAAAAAGAACAGGATGTCAGACCGGTGGTTATTCGCCATACTTTAATCGAGCCAACATGGGGGAAGGGTTAACAAGAGTTTAACCCAGAATGGCTGGAAAGCGGTCTCCAGAGGTATTAAAACTTTGGGAAGAGCGAAGTTTGGGAAGCACCAGGATATTTCCGACCCAATTGCTCCGGAAACCCAGAGGTAAATTTTAAGTCAACTGCCTCAATTATCGATA
>DASXIL010000086.1:0-3883 GCA_036497985.1 Candidatus Angelobacter sp.
CACCATATCGCCGGTATAGCTGTCATACGGAACCTTGGCGCCGGTGATCTGGAATGAGGTGTTGGGCAGCTTGTTGAAATTGGCGATACGTGTATCCGGCTCCTGGCACGGCGAAGGCGGCAGAGTCGGATCGACCGTACAGTTCTTCAGGCCGGTCGCGCCGGTGGTGATCAGCGGCAGATCTTCAATTTCCAGAGCGGGCGAGATGGTGTGCAGCTGGGAAGTTGAGAAGGTCTTGGCATCGAAGGGCGGAGCCGCATCGACCGGATCTTTCAGGAACTGGCTTCGCGTTACTGCCAGCGGCGGCGCATTGCCGGCTTCGGGCGTGGGCAGGAACGGCGCATAGGCCGTCTTGCCGGGATTGATTAGCTGGCGCGTGTCAATAAAATAGCTCGGCGGATTGATGGTCTGGAGCTGAAACTGCTGCGCCAAATCGGCGTTAGGGCCAGGCGAGCCGTCAGAATGGATAATGCCTCTCGAGAGCAGATTCGATACTGTGCCGTGCTTCGGCACATAGGTAGCAAAGATATTGTCGAACGTACGGTTCTCACCAATGATCACGATCACATGCTTGATGGGGGTTGCAGTCTTTTGATTGGCTTCATCTGAGCCTCTGTTTTCGGCAGAAGCCGGGACCGGAATTGACATCAACGCGGCAAGAAACAGCGCGAGCGCCGCACTGGGCCGCCGTTTCCTTTCAAAGGATGTAGCTGCCATGCTTTCCTCCAATGGTTGCTCATGCAACTTTTTTGAGTCCGGTAAAGCGTAGCTGCGACTTGTTGAAGATGCGTGTATGGCACATTAACGAGAGATGAAAGATCAAACAATTTGACAAGACCGTAATTTCTACCAGCCGGTGTCAGCTCTCGTCTTTTCTAATCAAGACAGGGTGAGTATTACAGCCGCGATCTCGCGGAAACTACGCTGGACACCTACATGGGAGGGACCTATATAAGCTAGCCTTTGTCGCCATTATCGAGGGGCTGGTAACCGAGAATGAGAGCAGCTTCTGCGAGCAAGGCAATGAGCAAAAATGCGTCCACGGGCGCGGGCAAGTCAAGCTGCAATCGGAGGTAGGCCCAAAGCACAAGAGAAACCGGCAGCAGCAGCCACATGATTCGACGGAAACTTTTGCCTTTGATGGTGACTTGGAACATTGAGACGCCCATCAGATCGACTAGTCCATATTTTGACTCCAGTGGATGGAGGACGATATTAAGAATGGGTTAAAAGAGGCTGAGGAGTTCTCCGGACTGGCCCTCACGGCGGTGTTGCTCGCAATAGTAAGGATTCTCTTCAGATGGCGTCGCCGCTGTTCGCTTCTCGCGCAGTATTAACAGGGATTTAACATTACTGCTCTACCCTCCCAAGTACGACTGTCTGATAAACGCACATGCTGAGAACTTCGGGGAGACAAACAGGATGAAAAATACGCTCTGTGGATTGGTATTGGCATTCTCTTGCGCAGTTGCCTGCGCACAGACAAACGCGAGCAGTACGACGTTACAACCGGAAGCCGCGAAGTTGCAGAACCAAATCCGCGGCGGCCACGCCAGGAACATCATCCTGTTTATTGGCGATGGAATGGGTGATAGCGAAATCACAGCCGCGCGCAACTATCAGGCCGGCGCCGGCGGACGCCTGGCCCTGGACACCCTGCCATTCACAGGAAGCGTTACAACCTATGCGTTGCACGAAGGCGATCCTTCAAAACCCGATTATGTAACTGATTCCGCCGCCGGAGGCACAGCGTGGGCCACCGGGCAAAAGACCAGCAATGGCCGCATCTCGACATCCGCGAAAGCTGACCAGCCTCTTAAAACCATTCTTGAGCTGGCGAAGGAAGCGGGCTATCGTACCGGCAACATATCCACGGCCGAGCTTACTGACGCTACACCTGCTGTACTGGGGGCGCATGTAAACAGCCGTCGCTGCCAGGGGCCGGCGGACATGAAAGATTGCGAAAAATACAAGAAGTCGGCTGGCGGTCCAGGGTCGATTGCGGAACAACTGGTGGATCATAAAATCGACGTGCTTCTTGGCGGCGGGAGGCAGCGCTTCGATCAGATTATCGACGGAGGGCCGGACGAGGGCAAACGAGTGATCGACTCAGCTGAAGCGCAGGGATACAAAGTAATCACGAGCGCGGCGGAGCTATCGCAAACTCATCTTGAGCCGCAGCAACGCCTGTTAGGGCTGTTCAATGAAGGCAACATGAGCATGGAGTGGTCGGGCGATGCGGCGATAGTGTATCCCGGCAGTGGGCCGCAGAAGTGCAAAGAGTTTGTGCGCCCGGCGAACGAACCTGCGCTGTTCTCTATGATGCTGAAAGCTATTCAACTTCTCCAGACGGACGACCAGAAGCCTGCAGGTTTCTTTCTTCAGGTTGAAGGCGCTCAGATTGACAAGAAAGCCCACAGCGCCCAACCCTGTGAACAGATTGGAGAAACAATCGCCTTTGACAATGCTATTAAACTTGCGCTGGACTGGGCCACGCAACATCCCGATACATTGATTATCGTGACTGCCGACCACGGTCACTCCACCCAGATTGTTCCCCTGCCCAAGCCGGACAACCACAGTGCCGGTCTCATGAGCACCCTTATTACGGCCGATAAAGCCAACATGACTTTGCTTTATGCAACAAACTCGGTTTGTTGCGCGTCCGAACACAGCATGGAACACACCGGCACCCAGGTACGCATCGCTGCCCAGGGGCCGCAGGCGTTTCGACTGCTGGGTGTACATGACATGTCAGAGGTATTTCACTTGATGGCGCAAGCAATGGGCGCTGAATGATTCACGGGTATAAAAATTAAGCTACTACGCTTGCTCTCCTGTCGGATAGCATGGACTGCGCCTGGATACACTAAGGCCTTTTGGTGCTGAAGGGCATTTCTTTCTCCAATGGTGGGAAGGAGGAATCCCAATTAGTTCATGCCGCTGTCACGCGGATTTTAGGAGTGCGCCTTCCGGGAGCTTTGCGGATTAGGATTTCTACGTCCCGGCCAAGCGCGTTGAGAAAGTTCATCAGGCGTTCCACGGAAAATCCATCCAGGCGGTAATTCGCCAGAGCGGATATCTTCGGCTGATTTATTTTCAGTACCTCTGAAGCCGTAGCTTGGGAAAGACTTGCGCTTGCAATGATCTGGTTAATGGTTACAGCTAAGCGGACTTTCGTCTGCTTTTCCTCGGCATCGGGTAATCGCAAGTCAGTAAAAACATTTCCAGACCCTGGAATGATGGACGTTTTACCGGTTTTCGCTGAACCGCGTTTCATAATCTTCCTGCGCGATGGAAGCCTTGGGTCTAGCTAATTCCAGACGAAAAAGACGTCCCAAGCCCAACGTGCCCCATGACTGTGTGCCTGATCGTCGATCTTAGACCGAAAGCGGAACTGGTTGCCAAATTCATCGGTTTGTGGCGATAAACGAAAATCTAGCGATATTGAGTCAACACCTAGTTCAGGCAAAGTATGCAGTTCATCGGGTTCTGAAATGCCGTTATGATTTTTGTCTTGCCATAGCCGCAATTTTGAGAATATGGCATCTCTCCCATCGATGATTCCATCGCCATTCCCGCCATTTTCCGGCTTGTCGAACTCCGCCAGCGCCAAAAATCCATTTGGTTCGTTCGAAGCTGGTTGCGGAGTGAAGTTACCGAACAGCTCTGCACCATTTGAAATCATGCCATCCCCGTTGCGATCCAGTACCAGGAATGCATTAGTGGATCCCGACGCAGTCCAGGCAATATGAACAGGAGAGCCAATATTGAAGATGTCAAAGTTCACCACATGTGCAGCGTCGGTAAGTGAAATACCAGATCCATCTATGTCGACGATGATCGGTGAGGGATTGCATCCACCGTCTTGGTTTGGCCGGAA
>DASXIL010000087.1:0-4682 GCA_036497985.1 Candidatus Angelobacter sp.
GTCGTCTGCCCATGCAATGTAATGCTCAGACTTGCAAAAAGCAGGAGCATCGCAACGCGCCGCAGGGGATTGAAGTAACTCATAGTATAAAAGCGGGTGCTTGTTTAGACGCCGGAAAACCAGCAGCTAGTTGCATTTTACATTTTGTGGAGGGCTCTAGCGATTTAGCGCTTAAAGTAAAAAGAGGCAGCTTTTGCAGCCGCCCCTTTATTGTCAACCTCTCGGAAAGGCAGTCCCATTGGCTCAATAGCCGCGATTTGCGTTCAGAACCGCTGTTCCCCTGGTTTCGGTTCCAGCCGCGCGCCGCGACATTCCGTCCGGTCGACACTTAACTTAAAAGCAAACAGACAGCCAAACTGGCCAGTTTCAACGGTTTCTTGAAGATGTGTAAGCTATTGAAAAATATGAGTTTGTATGTCCTGCGTGGGGAGGTGATGAAATAGTTACTGTTTACTTTATTGTAACTACGTAAAGTTAGGCAGCAAGATGCCGTCTATGAGCACCGGACTGCCTTTCCGGCGCACACCTAGAGTAACTATTTGAATTTGGAAGACAGCAGTACACTAGCCGTCAAACTCCTGATTGAAATCTGCGACAGGCGTTCCAAAAACAAGAAAATTTCTCTCTGAAAAGAGCGATAACTGAAAGCAAAGGTGCCGAAATGTGGAAACCGCGTCCTGAAGACAACAAGCCTATGAGCATGAATCCGACCCAGCCTGCGCAGCCTGTACCCCCGCCAGTTGCTGCTGCAGCACCCAGTATTCCCACCCAGCCTAAAGAAACGCCGAAGGTCAGCGAACCGCACCGCGCGGACGTAGGGCACATCGGCAAGTCTGTTCAGATCAAGGGCGAACTCACCGGCAGTGAGGACCTTTATCTGGATGGTTCAATTGAAGGCACGGTTGATCTGCGCGACCATAGCCTGATCATCGGCCCGAATGGCAAAATCAAGGCGGCCATTTCCGCGCGCGATCTCGTCGTCCATGGCCGGATTGAAGGAAACGTTACTGCCACCGGACGCGTCGAGTTGCGCAAGTCCTGCACGCTGATTGGCGATGTGAGCACGCAACGCATCGTGATTGAAGACGGAGCGTTCTTTAAGGGCGCCATCGATATCAAAGAAAAGAGCCAGCCGGCGGAAGCACGCAAGCCTCTGGCGGTCGCGGCTAGCGCAGGTATGAGTGCCGGCAGTGGTTCATCTTCTAGTTCGACTGCGTCGAGCTACAGCGCCAGCTCGGACTCGCAGGGTTCCTTTTTGGATAGCAAATAAGGTAGAGTTAAGGGAGCGTGAGCTCCTCCGGTAACAATTTAATGCGATGGTTCCGTGGAGCAGGCGGCTCTCAGTCCAAGCCTCAAGAGGGTGGCAAATCTGCGCCACGGACCAGACGCACCTGCATTGGCTTGGGCGAATTCATGCGCAGCCTGAGCAGCAGAGGCGAACAGAAAACCTGCGTCCTTGACCTGGGACCAACCTCTCCCACAAACATTGCTTTGCTCACTGAAATGGGTGTGCGCGTCTTTAATGAAGACATTTTGCGCGAATCGCAGGATGAAAGTTACTGTGTGAAGCAGGAAGATGGCACGCTTCAGTTTGACGCAACGAAATTCTTTGCGGAAAACCTTGATTATGCCGCTGACCAGTTCGACGCCATCCTTTTCTGGGACGTGGCTGACTACCTGCCTGAAAGCCTGGTAAAGCCCCTGGTTGAGCGTTTACAGGCCATGCTAAAGCCCAAGGGGCACCTACTGGCCTTCTTCCATACCAAAGATGCTGGGGCGGAATCGCTTTATTCTCGGCATCATATCGTCCAAAAAGATACTCTCGAACTCGAGCCCATTCAGGGTTTTAAGCTGCAACGGATCTTCAATAACCGCCACATCGAAAATCTGTTTAAGGACTTTGCTTCCCGCAAGTTCTTTCTGGGCCGGGATAACATCCGCGAAGTCTTGATGGTTCGCTGACCCCCTTTCAGAACCGTTTGGTCCTGTAAAATTTACCTGGCATGAATCCGATGTATTCGAACTTTCATGCTCAGAAGTGGCATCCGGATACCTATAAACTATATCCAGCTTGGATTTCGCCTTAATCCTACCGCCTGTGGGTTTCTGCTTTTGTCCGTTAACAAGAGAACTTGAGCGTTAAAAATCAACAACTTAATTTACCTTGCAAAACTTCACGGGCAGGCGCGTTCCTTGGGCATCTCGATTGCTGTAGTAATAGTCGTCAAAAGATTGACGGTAATCAAAAGGGACCCTGCAGGGGGCCGAAAAAGAGGTAGGTTAAATGTCCAGCAGCGTGAGCATTATCCGTAATCTTGGAATTCTTGCCGCAAGAGAAAACCGCACGGCTAACTATGATGCGATCTACGGCGAGCACTGCCACAGAATTTACTCCCTGGCTTTTTGGATGACCGACAATGAACTGACCGCTGAACAGCTCTCCAGCAACACATTTCTCCGCGCATTCGCATCATCGGCAGATCCGAAGACCGAACAGATTGACCAGGCATTCCTGGCTGAGGTCCGCGAACTTACCACCATCGGCACTCTCACGTTGAACAGCAGCGTCTCCACTGAAACCAAGAGCGTTTGCGGCAACGTAAAGCGGGTGCATCTGGAGCGCGCGGTGGTTGAACTGCCGGCAACCGAAAAAATGATTTTCCTCCTTCACGATGTTGAAGGCTACAACCATGAAAAAATTGCGCATCTGCTTGGCTTGGATGTAAAAGAGTCGCAGTTTGGACTGCACCAGGCTCGTTTGCAAATGCGGGAACTGATTTCGCGCATGTCGTAATAGCCGTCGATTGTATCTCCTCTCTCTCCTTAATCTCCAACCCTTCGCCTAAGGCGAAGGGTTTTTTCTTTATGAAATAGCAAGTCTCAGATTTCTATTAACTTTGGGATATTTAGTTATGTTAATTTCAGCAAAAGCTGAAACTTTTTTCTGGATGCTACGTCTATCTTAGTAACAACATACGCAGTACCCCCACGTGGGCGTCGCCCCTATACCGGCGCCCACTTTCTTTTTTTGCTGCAAGTTTTTAATATTCCTTGGACTGTCCATTTCTTTCTTCGATCCACTGTTGGAACCTTTTGACTCTTCTATTTGATTTGTGCCCTGAGCTTCTCTTGATCGAGTCATTGGATGAAAGCGCTGCAGCGCTTGAGATCATGGTGAGCAACTGAAATCATGGTTGAGCCATTCTGAATGGGGGCAACAGAAAGACGCAATTGCGGTTCTAAGGAACCGGGTAGATGAGCGTGGTAGCTTCCATGAGCGAGAAAAATAGATTAGAGTTTCAGCCACAGCACACAACAACGGAGGGCGGAGCAATGGATTGGAAGAAAACGCTGATGATTGGGTCTTTTGCGGCCGGGGCAATTCTGTTTCTTACCGGACGGAGGCCAGCGGGCTTGGCCGTTGCCGGGATTGGCGTAGCAACTTTTGCCGCCGAGCATCCTGAAAAGTTTGAAGAACTGTGGCAGCGCATGCCAGAGTACATTGAGAAGGGGAGCAAGTTTATCGATATGGCGTCAACCTTTCTGGAGCGCATGGGCCAGGAAAAGGGCGGCTATCGCAATATGCCGGTCGCCGGCGGGAATCGCTTTTAATCTTTACGGTGCTTTTGCTCGAGATTGGCCGGGTCAATACCCGGCTTTTACTTTTTGAACGCGGCCGGACGCGTGCTGGCAGCGTCTCTGCCGGTTTCCAGTGAAATGCGTTGATGCTCGGCTTCATCGATGCGTATTGCGAAGTTAACAAACGCAGCGTATTTGTCCGGCGCAATCACCTGCACCGGGATGCGGAAATCCCGGTGAATATCTATCTGCTGCGGCAGCCGCAGAAAGCGCAATGTGTACTCTCCGAATTCAGTTTTGTCGGTAAAGTCTGCGGGCAGGGAATGAACTGCCATGCCGTCAGGCAGGTGCAGGTGGAAGACCGTGCTTTCAAAAAACAGCGAGTCAATCAAGAGCGGGAACTTGCGCGTCGGGGTCTTGGCATAAAGAGTTGCCAAGCCGAGCTCCGGAGCAAGTTGATTGATTTCGGCTGGGCCGCTCTGCCGGTTCATAAATTGCGGAACGGTACACCGAAGCGAAACTTTCAGCGGCTGCTCTGGATCGCTTTCATGTGCAGCAACGCCGGTAACTGAAGCTGCACCGGGAAAAATGCGCATGGCCAGCTGTTCGAAGAATGCCTGACGCTCGCGTTCGCCGGCGCTGCGGAGCACGTTGCGCACTTCCTGCGCCCTTACCGAGCCAAGTTGCACATGGATGCTGGCCATCAAGTCGCCTTCAGAGAATGACAGATCGGCCTCCGCGAAACTCTTCTCACCCGCGAGCCGCGGGTTCAATGCCACGATTTCCAGCTTTTTCTCTTCTTCGGTCAGCAGGGGAACGAGGTGTGCTTCTCGCGTATCCAGCGATGGTGGTATGGCGTCGAAAGGAAGATCATCGGACTCCGCATCAACATCTGCAGATTCGCCGTTCGGCAACCAGAACCGTACGAGCGGTTCCGTGTAGCAGGATAGCTCCTTGCCGCAGCTCTGCTCGATCCTGCGCGTCAGCAGCAGCTCCGCTTTTAGTCCAACAGCTCGCGCCATTGTTAGCAATGCCATGGTCCGGCTGCCTTGACCGTTGGCCAGCGTGTCCTCCGCTGGACTTGCAGCCCAGTCTGGACCGGT
>DASXIL010000088.1:0-4738 GCA_036497985.1 Candidatus Angelobacter sp.
AACTCCACAAAGACTGTCATCAGCGGGTCCGGCAAAAGCTGGTCTGTCCCATTCATGGCGAAGTGGCGCGGGAGGACTTGGAGAAGGGCTACGAATACACAACTGACAAGTTCGTCATCCTCAACGAAACCGACCTGGAAACGGTGAGGCTTGAGACTACTGGCACCATCGAGCTGGTTCAGTTCATCCGGCCCGAGGAGTTGGACCCCATGTTCTTGGAAGTGCCGTATTACCTCGGGCCAGACGGTCCGGTGGCGCAAGAAGGCTTTGCTGTGCTGTTGGAGGCTCTTCGCCGGTCCAAGCGAATTGGCATTGGCCGGGTAATCCTCCACGGCAAGGAGCGCATCGTAGCGCTGAAGCCCAACGGAAAGGGATTCGTGTTTTTTACTATTCGGTATGCAGGAGAGGTACGGCCAGGCATGCCATGCTCTGAGGAGCTTACGGAGAAGCCAATGGACGCGGCCCAGGTCGCACTGGCGCAGAAGTTAATCGAAAGCAAATCTAGTCCATTGAATCTGGCTGCGTTCACCGACCGCTATCAGACCGAGCTATTAAACATTATCAAAGCCAAAGTGGAAGGCACCGAGCCAGTGCTCGTGCAACACCATGGAACCAGCATGGCAGTCGGGCTCATGGAGGCTTTGCAGAAGAGCGTTGCTGAAGCCAGGAAGATGGCCCGACCTATGACCAAGAGCGGCCGCAGGAAGGTTGCGCTGGCGGCATAGTTCTGCGCACCAGCCTTCGATGCCCGCGCACTTTTAGTTCATGAAGAACCCCATTCCATCTCTCGCTCCCTGGAAATTTAGCGAGGACGCGTTGCTGCGAAAGGTCCTGCGACGATGTGGTGTGTATTTCCATCCAGGAGACCGGTTCTACCAGGAGTTATGGCGGCAGCGCTTAGTAAGCCTTGGCTTTGGTGTCCTGCTGGTTCAAAAACTGACCCTCCACGATGTGTGGGAAGTGCGCCTCTGCGGCAGCCTGGCGGCTCAAACTTATTTACTCGTAAGCAAACCAGTGCCGAAGAAGCATGTTTGGGCGACTGACCTCATGGTCAGACAGCTCAAATCAGAAATCCATGAGATTGCCAAAGACCTGGGACTTCCGATTCGCCGTGACAGCATCACCGTTTCTCGCACCGGTAGCTCCTATTTTACCGTGGCTTTTATTTGGCCCAAGGGCAAGCCTGCGATGCTACTCAAACGGGAGAAAAGGACGGATGCGTTCTCCTTTTTTATTCAGCCCTGGCTGCGGCGGAATCGCAATTAAGCCCATGTTGCCAAACACCATTAATCCCATGCTGGCGAAAAAGGCTGACGCGCCCTTTGATTCGGAGCAGCATTTCTTTGAGATCAAGTGGGACGGTATACGTGGTTTGGCCTTCATTGAGGCCGGTCGCCTCCGCCTGCAAAGCCGCCAACTCCTGGACATCACACCTCAGTTTCCCGAGCTGGCCTGTTTGAAACGATTGCCGGCCGGCACGGTCTTGGACGGCGAATTGGTGGTACTGCGACAGGGCAAGCCAACCCTCCTAGAAATTCAACGGCGCGCATTGCTTCAGGACCGCAGGCGCATTCAGTGGCTGAGCCGGTCCATGCCGGTGACCTACATGGTTTTTGACCTGGTGTATCTCAAAAGCAAACCTCTCATGGCCGAGACGTTAAGCGTTCGCCGCCAGGCGCTGGAGAACTTAATCCAGCAAACTCGTCTGCCAGGCGTGCTGGTGCCCGTTGTCCTATCAATTTGATTCTAGCAACAGTTCGATGTGTAACGAAACGCCTATTAAGCAACTTATTTGAGCAGACGGGTGATCAAGGTGAAAGGGTTTGGACTCCTTCGCTCGTTTGTCATGCTGAACCTTTACGGGGATTGGGTGGTGGTTTTCCGGTCAAGGAAATTACGCACGGCAGTAATTGTAGCGGTAGGTTGCTCCTCCATCAGCCAATGGCCCGAATTCGGAACCACAAGTTCGGTTACATTACCAGCCGCATTGCGCATAAGGACAGCCTGGTTTGCGCCAAATGATTTTGCGCCGCCAATCGCAATGACCGGCATAGTTAGCTTTGTAGCTATTGAAACTTTGTTATCTTCAGCATCCTTGGGTATGGAGAGGAACTGGGCAAAAGCAGAATGCATTGCACCCGGTTGCGCATAAAGCGCAGCGTAATGGACTCTGGTTGCTTCGTCGATTTTCGACGGGTCACCCGCAAACTCGTTCCAAAAGCGATCAAGATAGATGCGTTCGCGACCGGCCACCAACCGTTCAGCATCGGGACCGCCGAAAGAGAAATGCCAGAGTGCGGGGCTGCGCACTATTTGATCCCAAGGCGGAATGCCTGGAACCGGCGCATCCATCACCACAAGCCGGTCAGTTTTGTCGGGATAACAGGCGGCATAGGCATAGGCAACCATCGTGCCAATGTCGTGCCCAACAACCGCAGCATGGTCGATTCCAAGTTGAGTAAGAACGGAACGAATATCGGCTGCTTGTGTCTTCTTATCATAGCCGTCAGCGGGATGCGATGAAAGCCCCATGCCGCGCAGGTCTGGAACAACAACGGTGTGATCGCGTGAAAGCTCCCCAGCCATCGGAGCCCACATATCACCTGTGTCGCCGAACCCGTGAATCAACACGACCGCCGGGCCCTGACCGCCGACGTGGACATGAATTGTCGCGCCATCGGTCTGAATTTCCTGTGTATGGAAGGTGGACGGAAATGACGGAACCTCTGCCGAAGCTGGCAGAGCGAACGTCATTGCACCAAGAATTCCCGCTATAAACTTCAACATTTTTGTCTCCTAAACCTGGGAGGGCGGCCCTTCGCCGTCGCTTTGCATTCCCAAGCTTAAGCATGGCGACCCATTGAGGTTGTGACCAGATTTTAAATCACGGAACGTTTTTCGGAAAGCGAGGCAATAGCAGATTGGTATCCCTTGGGCTTCCCGAGAATCGCCTTGTTCCTTGCCCGCCGCAAAGATGGACGGCAATTAAGTCGATCCGACCTATTACTATACTGCCGCCAGGTTGTCGCTACCCGCAGGTGGAACATCCATCATTTCGCTTTTAAGTCCTCAAGCATTTCCGCATGGATGGCCGGATGCCTGGTGATAATAGTTATCCAGTTCTCCGATTTAATCCGAAGCGGGTTAAAATCCCCGGAAACCTCCCGACGGATGTAGCGCGATCTGAATCGGAGCAAGGATCTCACCCTATGCATGATTACGGCGAAAGCCGGGATGCGATCCATTCATCTGCTCAAATGCATCTATCAAAACGGCATTGATTCGCGTGAACAGTCCAATGAGTAAAAATAGTGAACAGATGAACTGCACCAAGGTTGCGGCGACTGCCGACTCGAGTGGGGCTGGAAAATGCATCCCCGCAACTTCTTTGGCCAATTCCCAAGGTGTACCCTGCCGGATATAGGCAATCCAGCCCTCCAATTTGTGCAAGCCGTGGACGTAAAAGATCATCAAACCGGCCGAAACACGCAAAAACAGATGTCCGATATTTACAGCCGGACTATTCGGATCCGCCCTCAGTGATATCTTGAACGGGTTCATGAGTTTTTAGAAGGCAAAGCAACCACAGCCTATGCCCCAAAAGTCTGCATACTGGTTGCGACCACTTTCAGTGGCAGCCACGAGTTGATTCCATGCGTGCATGCAACTGTGAGACCTGCAATCAGCGCTGTGCTGATGATTTTGCGCGACAGGCATTCCGGCACGAACCGCTTTGCGAATATCAAGGGGTGCGCCGTAACCGCCGAATGCCTTTACCGGCGACCACTCGGGCAACACTGGAATCGGAGCAGGAGCGTATGGTTTGAAATGCTCCGTTGCGTAAACAATCTTGCCATCAACGATGGTGAGAACCGATTCGATGCTCTTGATTTCCTCTTCTGGCACAGAAAAATAATCATCCGTGAGCACAACCAGATCGGCCAACTGCCCGGGCGCAATAGCTCCCTTTTTTCCGCTCTCGCTGGAAAACCAGCTACTGCCCTGGGTGTAGAGTCGCAATGCTTCTTCACGATTGAGACAATTCTTGTCGGGATACATTGAAATGCCCCCGACCGTTTTCCCGGTAACGAGCCAGAAAAGCGAAACCCATGGATTATAGCTCGCCACTCGCGTTGCATCCGTTCCAGCGCCGACCGGAATCCCAAGTTCCAGCATTCGCCTGATGGGCGGGGTTCGCTCGGCCGCTTTCCTGCCGTAGCGTTCCATGAAGTATTCACCCTGATACGCCATGCGGTGTTGAACGGCAATGCCGCCCCCCAGTGCCCTCACTCGCTCCAGGTTGCGCTCAGAGATCGTTTCGCAGTGGTCAAAGAACCAATTTAATCCTTTGAAGGGCACGCCGCGATTCACTTCTTCAAAGATGTTAAGAAAGCGCGTGATGCTCTCGTCGTAAGTAGCATGCAAGCGGAAGGGCCATTTGTTCGTAGCCAGCAATGAAACGACGTCTTTCAGTTCTCCTTCCAGCGAAGACAGAAGATCAGGACGCGGCTCAAGGAAATCTTCAAAATCGGCGGCGGAGAAAACCAGCATCTCACCGGCGCCGTTGCAACGGAAGAAGTCATCGCCTTTTCCCGGAGCGGTCATTTTGATCCAGCGCGCGAAGTCTTCCTTTTCTTGTTTGGGTTTTTGAGTGAACAGATTATAGGCGATGCGCAGAGTCAGGTCGCCACGCTTGTGGAGTTCTTCTATGACGGTGTAGTCCTCGGGGAAATTCTGG
>DASXIL010000089.1:0-3412 GCA_036497985.1 Candidatus Angelobacter sp.
AAGAGCGCCGGAAAAAGACGAGCGAGCGTCCGCCGGAAAGGACACATTGACCCTGGAACTGCTTCAGGCTATGGACACGGTGGAGAGGCACCAGACGCTTACTGACAAACTTCAGGCGGAGGCGGCGCGAGTATTGAGGCTTCCACCCGCTGAGCTCGATGTGACACGTCCGCTGAACCAGTTTGGCCTGGACTCGCTGATGGCGCTCGAACTGAAGAACCGCATGCAATCCCAGTGGGGAATCACCGTACCGCTGGTGAGTATTCTGAGCGGCCCGTCCGTAATGGGTTTGGTGTCGATCCTTGAGACGCTGGTCGATGCCGTAGAAGAACCTTCTGGTAACGTACCGGCAAATGCATCGGAAGATGGATTCACCCGGAACGTAATGGACAGCAAGTCGGCACACCAGCTCTTGGACCGGCTGCCGCAGCTCTCCGACGATGAGGTCGATTCGCTTCTGAAGCAAATGGCGAACTTGAGTTAAGTTAAAAAGAGTGTCCACTCCCAATCCATGGATCATTCGCTCGCGGTCGGCCCCGGCGCCGCGTCTACGCCTTTTTTGTGTGCCATGCGCCGGGCGCGGGGCTGCGCTGTATCGTGGCTGGCCGGAGTTCAGCGGTGGCGAAATGGAATTGTGTGCCATGCAGTTGCCTGGCCGCGAGAGCCGCTTCAGAGAACCGCCATTCACCCGAATGTCAGATGCGGTCGAACAGGCTGCCAAAGTTCTTGAACGGCATCTGGACCTGCCGTTTGCGCTTTTCGGCCACAGCATGGGAGCCATACTTTGTTTTGAGCTGGCGCGCCTGTTGCGCAGCCGCTACGGGGTTGGGCCGATTCATCTGTTTGTTTCGGCGCGGCGGGCGCCCCAGTTCCCCGACCCGCGGCCTCCGCTTCACCCTCTGTCGGACACGCGGTTTATCGCGGAAATCGACCGTCGATACAACGGACTCCCGCGTGAAGTGCTGGCCAACACGGAGTTAATGGAATTACTGCTGCCGATGCTTCGCGCGGATGTGCAAATGATTGAAACCTACGCCTATGAACCTGGTCTTCCTCTCGATTGCCCCATAACCGCCTTTGGGGGATTGGAGGATAACGACCTGCGGATAGAGGACTTGGCGGGCTGGAGCGCACACACCAATTCGCACTTCGAAACCAGATTCTTCCCCGGAGATCATTTTTTTGTTCAGTCCGCGCCGAAGGAAGTCCTGGGAGCGATTTCTCGGAGTTTGAATTTGGCAAACGACGTCGGGTCGCACCAAGATTTCAGCAGATAATCCAGGGTCTATTTCTTTTGCATCGTTTCAACATTCTCTTTGACTTCTTTCTGCCTTTTTCAACGGCAACAGGCTTACACTGATGCTTTGAGGAGACTGTTGTGGAAACCATGGCAAGCGAGTTTTTTCTGCAGGCAGAAGAGCGCATCGAGCGCTATAACCTTTTGAAACACCCTTTTTACACTGCGTGGACAGCGGGTGAGTTAACCCATGAAGATCTTCGTGAATATGCCGCCGAATACTGGCATCATGTGTCGGCTTTTCCTTCCTATTTAAGTGCGCTTCATGCCCGCATGGAAGATGGTTCCGCGCGCCGCATGGTAGCGACCAATCTGGCCGACGAGGAAGGCGTGTCAGCACCGGATGGCCGCGCGCACAGCGATCTCTGGATGGATTTTGCCAAAGGCATGGGTGCCAGCGAGAACGAGGTCAAAGCGCGCACGCTGCAGCCGGAAATGCAGCAACTGATTTCCTCATTTCGTCTCATCGCTCGTGAATCGAGCACGCCGTCTGCCTTAGCTGCTTTCTATGCGTATGAGTCACGTGTTCCGGCAATCGCGCGCGAAAAAGCGGCGGGATTGAAAGAACACTACGGGGCCGACGCTGCAACCACGCGTTATTTTTCGCTTCACCAGACCGCCTACGTGCTGCACGCTGATGTGTGGCGTAGTCTCATTGCCAGCGAACTGGCGGCAGCTCCGGAAGCGACGCAAGAGGCGTTGGATGCCGCTGAGCACACGGCGGCTGCACTCTGGACTGCGCTGGATGGCGTCGAGCGTCAACGGCAAATGCGTCGCGAGCTTTCTGCGCTAACCGACTAGGATATAAGTTGCCGCCAGCAAACGGGCGCGAGTTGAATCGCGCCTTTTTCATTCGGATTTGTGACTTGAAACTTGTCGCGAACTTTCCGGGTGCCGCCGCGAGAGCATAACTGCCTGACGGAACGTGGTGTGAATGCGCATCTTACAGTGCTTGCATCGAATGGGATATTTCAACACCGCAAGCTGACGGAGATCCCGCAGTCGGAGCCGGGACAGGCGAAACTCTGAGGAATAGCAATCTGGGCAAAGCATATAAATGTTACCGAAACCGTATAAAGTTAGATGCTTGCCGGGATTGATTAACGAGAATTATTCGAAAAATTAATACCCGCACTTTTTGCACGAAACTCAGTCGATTCTGGGGTACTGTATCTCTACACCGCTTCACCGGAGGTGCTGCCGTGGTATGGGATGTTGCCTTTACATGTGATATTTGCGGTAAGAAGAAGGGTGAGGCCAATCACTGGTGGATGGTGATGCTGGGAGATGTGCCCTGCTTTGAAGAGGGTCAACCCGCCCATCGCTTTACGTTGCTGCCTTGGAACATGGCGGAGAGCCGGAATCCGGATATGTACCACCTGTGCGGGCAAGGTTGCTCCATGCAGGCCATGGAACGCTTTATGACGCATGGCACCATCGAGTCCGAACTATCGGCCAATGCGCGTCGCTAGGACGCGTCATTCACCGAATAAATTCGGCCGTGCCTGCGGAGCTGTTTTTTTTGTTTTGCGTTCCTGCGACGCAGTCGTCGGCGTAGCCGAGAGCATCCCCAGCAGTTCTTTCAATTCCATGCGCAGTCGCTGAAGACGCCGTTCATTTTTGTCGGGCTGGCTTCCACTCGTTTGCGTCTTCAACGGCAGTTCTGGCTGCGAACCGGTCCTTTTTTTCCCTTCGCGTCCCTCAGACTGCAATAGCTGGCGTGCGCCGGCTATGGTGTAGCCTTCCTCATGCAGCAATCGCTTGACCTGCAATGCCATTTCGACGTCACGCTTACGATAAAGCCGCGGCCCGGTGCCGCTCTTGTTCGGCTTCAGCTGTGGAAACTCGGACTCCCAGAAACGCAGTACATAAGCCTGCACTTTACACAGCTTGGCGACTTCGCCAATGCGAAAGTACAGTTTGTCCGGAATTACGGTAGGTACCGCTCCTTCCCCCTGTGACGACCTTTGTGCGACATGCTTCTGCTTCTGCATTTAAAGCCTGGCTGGCATAACTGCTGCTCTCCTCAAGAGTATAGGCCACGCAATGCATGCTTCTGCAACAGAAACTGTACTCTAAGTTCGCCGGAGCGATTCTGCTTCATCCGCAGTGATT
>DASXIL010000090.1:0-7783 GCA_036497985.1 Candidatus Angelobacter sp.
TAGGAACAGGCCTCATTCTCTACTGGCGCGGCGCAAGAAAGAAACGAGCGGCCGCCGTCCGACAGGTATAGAACCAGCTTAGCAAGCCGGTGCCGCAGGAAAACCTTATTGTTGTTTCTGGCTGCGATTTTCCTGAGCGTCGCGTGTGCCGGTTGCGGCGGCGCTCAAATGAGATCGTGAATGACCTGCAACCGCGGGCAGTTCACGGACGTTGCGTGTTTTGGACGACTTGAGTCTGCAACGATGAGCAGTCGATTCGCTGCGCTATCGATTTATTGAACAACGGCTTTAAGTCAAGTGTTTGCCCATAAAACCAGGTGGAAGCGCCCACGACCCGATAGTCAGGAGAAAAATCGGAAGAGTAATACGTCAGGTCTTCCAGTTGGAGCACATCAAAGGATTGAAATCCGGTCTCAGTGTAAGGCAATTGTTGGAATGTCTTGGCCGTGATCTGGTATTCAGCTTTGTTCGTGATTGTCGCCAAATCACTGCGCCAAACGTCGGCACCAATCTTTTCGCACTGGTTATTGAAAACCGCCGTCAGCAGCGGATTTTGCAAATCGTCTTGCGTGAGAATGAACAGGCGATGAATTTTGCCACCGCTGTCAACAAACCTTCGATTCGCGCGCATATAGTCATTGAACGTGTCAGTGGTCCAGTATTGCCAGTAGTGGTCCACCACCCAGACCTCAATCACGCGATGCGGATCGCGTCCGAGCGCGTTGGCATAACCATCCAACAATTGCGTAAGTCCCTGGAGTGTAGCTCCGCTTTGCGCAATGTGCACCGGCTCGCGGGGATTCTGCTTCCACAAAGCCCAAGATTCAGAGATGTGATCTGAAAGAACAATTTTCCATGCTTCCGAATGGCGATGCCACCACCAGATGGGTATGACCATCATCAACACAAGGGTCAGCGCCAGCGTAAATGGGATGGCAAGCTTTAGCCAACGCGGAAAGAGCCGTGCCGGCAAATGAGATGGTTCTGGCAAAGGAGCGGGCGATACGATAGCTGCGCCTCGGTCGGTAGATGCGCTTGTACCGAGACGAGCAGAAGACGTTTTTTGTTGCCGACCCACCAGCTTCTTCCTGTCGCCCACCAGTCTGAAATAAGCGCCAAGCGCCTTAAAAGTTATAACGATTTTTTCGTAGAGGACGAGAGCAACGATGACCACCAAGAACAAAGCGATAATCAGGGGTATTGCCACGTTCGTATTCATGCGCTGGATTTCCCTCCGACGTTCCAGGAAAAGCCGCCAACAAATGGGTTCGGGGATAGAAAGCCCTGTTGGATGGTGACATGGTACGACAAAACGTTTCGTCCCACCAGGACGGACATGATTGAAAAATCGAAATCCCATCCCTAGCAAAGCGCCAAAGGATGGGGGTTCACAGCACTTCATTTTCGGGGCTTCTTGCGCGGTCGTTGGCGATGCTTACGTGGGCTTTGGCGTGCCAATCCCTGCTGAAGTTCCTTGATCTGCTCTTTGATTTCCTTTTTGCGATCGCGGGCCGCGAAGAAGACGTCGTCGGGGTCCCTGGAGCAGCTTTTGCCGTTCGTGATGGCGGCGGTCCCAGTAGGCGGAATCGTCTTCCTCGTATGCCTGAAGGGTCGTCGTCAGTTCCTCATTTGTTTCAGCTCTGGTCTTTTCTACCAGCACTTTGTATGCATCCAGGCCTTCCTGCTGAAACACGCCCAGTTCTTCCAGGCGCTTCAGCGCCAGCATTACGGCCTCAAAGCCGCGGTTCAGAATGTAAAGGGCTTCATAAAGATGGAGTTTGGTGGTCAGCGGACGGCGGGAGTCGTTCGAGTCTGAATCAGGGTGGGATTGCGCCCCGGTAAGCGAGCGTATATTTTCTATTGCAGCCATGGTTGCCCTCCTTGGGGGCGACTTTCGGTTAGGGCGGCGTTCCGGTGTTGACGCACTGGGCGCTGCCTGCTTGAGCATTAGCAATTGGCAAATAGCAGTTAGCCGGTTTGTTTCAGGTTCCCTTCTTCTTTTTGGACTTACGAGCCTTGTGTGGCACAGCCTGGGGTTGTGCGTCTTTCTTCTCCCTTAATTTCTGATATCTGGTTTTTCTTCCATTGGCGATCTTCGGCAGAAGTTGGCGAACGTGTTCGATTTGGTCCGCGGTCCAGAGATGCAGCGTCATTTTGCCGCTGGTCACGGTCTTTGGAGCGGGGATCTTCTTCGCTTTAATGTATTTGCTCAATGCAGCCTGAGTTATGCCCAACTTCTTAGCTGCCTGATGAGTCGAGTAATGAACCATTCGTTATTAACGATAACGATTGATTCAAGAATGTCAAGCGAAAAATTCGGGTTTTTATTTCGTAAGCGGAGATGGATACAGAACGTTTAGCTAGCAAGGTGGCGGATGTCAAAGCGCTCCACGCTGGGGACAGACAGAAAACGTTAGGCTGTTCCCTACTTCTTCAAAGCTCTTAACTGGGTGGCATAGTCCCGAATGACTTTTCGCCCTTGCTCATTGCAATATTCGTTTGGGTTGCTGGGAGGAAATTCCTGACTCAGGCCCATGCCCCGAATCCGTATCTCTTCAAGATGCTTATCCTCGAACGACATCCCCAAGGTAAAGTCATCCCAGGCCCACTGGCTCCCTTTGCCATCAAGGAAGTCCTCGAGGATTTGCGCAACTTCCTGGTTACTCAGCTCACGGTTCTTCATCAATCCAACTCTCCAGCTGCGGATACTTGATCCTCTATTCGCAATTCCGCCGAATTAAAGATAGAAAAAGGAATGTGACTCCACCAACGCCAGTCACCGCGGCCGTGAAGTCTGCGCTATTAATACTACAGAACGGTTTGTCGCTCCGCTGCGCTTGCGCGCCAGCCTTCGGCAGAGCGTAAGGTTCTCTTCCTTGCTTATCATTTTGCCGATTGATTAAGGATGCAGAGTCACGCGCATCGAATTCCGCTGAGCAGGAATATCGGGCCTTGCTTCGAGGCATAGAGCTTGATGGCAGATGATATGCCGCCCCGCAAGCGGGGCTTTTATCGTCACTTATCCTATCCCACCGCTAGCGCGGTGGGCTCAAGAATTCCGCCCTGCGGGCTGCAAATTTTCCTGCAAACTTTTTTCTCCAACTTACGTATTCATATTAGCGCCGCCAGGACCGTCAATACATGTGTGTCTTGGCTTGAACGGGAGGGCGGCGGAGGGAGCAAATCGCCGATGGGAAACTTCAAGACCCAGCTTAAGCAGGTGTTACGCAGGCTCAGCCGCACGCCCATGTTTACCGCAGTCACGCTGATCACGCTGGCCGCCGGCGTGGGCGCAAATACGGTTGTCTTCAGCGTGGTTGAGGGCATTCTGCTAAAACCGCTGCCCTATCCGAAGCCTGAGCAGTTGGTGGTCATCACTCATAGCGCGCCGGGGATCGGCGGGGCGGGCGACTTTCCCGGAGCGCCTTCCAACTACTTTATCTACCGCGACCAGAACCACAGCTTTCAGGACATTGCCATGATGACCGCCGATTCGGTCAGCATCACCGGAATTGGCGAACCGGAGCAGGTGCGGGCGCAGTACATGACAGACGGCATGACCCAAATCCTGGGCGTCAATCCCATGCTGGGCCGCGACTTTTCCCGCCAGGATGACCTGCCCAGCAGTCCGCTCACCGCCATCCTGATGTATGGCTACTGGCAACGGAAGTTTGGCGGCGATCGCGGCATTGTGGGACAGAGCATCAAGGTGGATGGCAAGTTGACCCAGGTCATCGGCGTAATGCCCCGTGACTTTCACATACTCGATCAGGATGACCCGGCAGTGCTGATGCCTTTTCAATTCGACAGGCCCAAGATCTCTCTGGGAAATTTCAGTTACTTCACCGTGGCGCGCCTTAAGCCGGGTATGAGAATCGAGCAGGCCGTCTCCGACGTGGCCCGCATGCTTCCCGTCGTGATGTCGAGCTTTCCCGCGCCGCCGGGCTTCAGCCTGAAGATGTTTCAGGACGCGCGCCTGGAAGCCAAGATTACGCCGTTGAAGGACCGCGTGGTCGGCGATATCGGTAAGACGCTCTGGGTGTTGATGGGGGCGATTGGACTGGTGCTGTTGATTGCCTGCGCTAACGTCGCCAACTTGGTGCTGGTGCGCGTGGATGGCCGCCGCCAGGAGTTGGCGATCCGCTCAGCGCTGGGCGCCCGCTGGGGACAAATAGCTTCTGACCTGTTGTTTGAAAGCCTGGTGCTGGGAATCCTGGGCAGCTTGCTGGGGCTGGGTCTGGCATATGGCGCGCTGCGCCTGCTGGTAGCAGCGGCTCCGCGCAGCTTGCCGCGCGTGCATGAGATTGGCATGGATGGCTGGGTGTTGCTGTTTACCCTGGGCGTGGCGCTGCTGGCAAGCGTCTTGTTCGGCTCGATTCCCATTTTCAAATACGCGGGCGCGCGCCTTGCCACGGGGCTGCGTGAAGGCGCGCGCGGCATGAGCCAGAGCCGCGAGCAGCATCGCGCGCGCAGCGTGCTGGTGGTGATACAGGTGGCGCTGGCGCTGTTGGCGCTGATCTGCTCCGGGCTGATGACACGCACCTTCATCGCTCTCACGCGGGTGCAACCCGGCTTTAGCGCGCCTGAAGAGATCCAGACCTTTACCATCGCGCTGCCTAAGAGCGTTGTGGCCGACGATCAGAACGTGCCGCGCAAGTTTGAAGAGATCCTGCGCAAAGTGGAGGCGGTGCCGGGCGTTTCGTCCATTGGCCTCTCTACCAGTATTCCACTGGATGGAAATGGGAGCTACGATCCGGTGTTTGCTGAAGACCACACCTACCGGCCGGGCGAACTGGCGCCGATCCGACGCTTTAAATGGATTTCACCCGGGTTCCTGAAAACCATGGGCACTCCTCTGCTGGCAGGACGCGACTTGACCTGGACGGACATCTACAACCTCAATCCGGTGGCGCTGGTTTCAGAAAACCTGGCGCGCGAGATGTGGCACGATCCTGCCGCCGCACTGGGCAAACGCATTCGCGTGGGCACAACCGACGACTGGCGCGAAATAGTTGGCGTGGTGAGCAACGTGTACGATGACGGCCTGAACCAGAAACCTTCCACCGTGGCCTATTGGCCATTGATGATGCGCAATTTTGAAGGCGATGGAGTGAGCACACGCCGCGAGCTGTCATTCACATTGCGCACCCCGCGAGCCGGAACTGAGAGCTTGATGAAAGAGGTGCGCCAGGCTGTGTGGTCAGTGGACGCGAACCTCCCGCTGGCGACGGTGCGCACGGTTGACTACTACTACCGCAGTTCCATGGCGCGGACCTTATTCACGCTGCTGATGCTGGGCGTGGCCGGCGTGATGGCGCTTCTGCTTGGCACTGTGGGCATCTATGGCGTGATCGCGTATTCAGTTTCGCAGCGCACGCGTGAGATCGGCATTCGGATGGCGCTGGGCGCACAACGGCAGGAGCTTACTGGAATGTTCGTCCGCCATGGGCTGGTGCTGAGCGGGATTGGCGTTGCCTTTGGACTGGTTGCAGCGTTGCTCTGCATGCGCTTCCTTTCTACTTTGCTTTTTGGCGTAAAGCCGGTGGACCTGTTGACCTACAGCGCGGTATCAGTTGGATTGGTATTCACGGCGCTGCTGGCAAGCTATCTGCCTTCCCGCCGCGCGGCGACCGTAAATCCCGTGGAAGCTTTGCGCGGGGAGTGATAGGAGAGCAATTGGCATTTAGCAGCTAGCAATTAGCGCTTGCCTGCATCATGGATAATTATCGTTAGCTTTATCTTTCTTGCTCCGGCGCAATGAACCGATGCCGTTCCTTTGCAGTTTCCTCGATCGATGAAACCCATAATTGCTGCCGGCTTGGGCTATCATAGACATATCCGACTTCGCGGAAGGGCGCCCAACAAGCAGGATTTGCGCCTTTGAGATTTCGACTGCCGACCGGCGATTCGGAAGGAGCGATGATGAAAGGCTTTGTGCAGGGCTTGTTTCGCGCCGCAATCTTGCTCGGCTTTATTTTCCTGATCACCGGATGTTCCGACGGCAAACTCGTTGCAGGCGGAGCTACTCCAACTCCATCTCCCGGCAACGCGTTTGTCTATACGGCAAACGCCGGCGGAAACAGTATTTCCGGCTTTGCCAACGATGGCACCGGAGCGCTTACACCCATTCCCGGATCGCCCTTTACTGTGGCCGGCCAGCCTTTTGGAATCGCGGCCACGCCGAACCACCAGTTCCTTTACGTTACTTCATTCCAGAATAACCAGGTAAACGAATTCCTGATCAGCGCTGCCAGCGGAGTCATTACTCCGCTGACCTGCACGACCGTTGCCACTACTGACGTACAGCCATTGAAGATTGCCATTAATCCCGCAGGCACGCTCCTTTATACGGCGAACCAGGTAGGAAGCATTTCCGGCTTCACCATCAACGCAACCACAGGATGCCTGACTGCTATCTCAACCACGCCAACCGACAGCGTGGGGCGCGGCATCACTATCGATCAAAGCGGCCAGTTCGTTTATGTGGTAACAGGCGGCGGAGGCATTGACGCGTTCCAGATTGGGTCCACCGGTACGCTCGCGCGGCTGGGGCTTGCCGGTTTCGATTCCGGGACCACCACCATGCTCGCCGTTAAGGCTGTCCCAACGTTTGAACTACTGATGGCCACCGATGGAGGCAGCACCGACAATCTGCGCACTTTCAATATCAACACCGGCAGCGGTGTGCTGACTCCTATTATTTCGACACCGACAGGCTCGTCGCCGCCGAACCCCAGCGCCATTGCGTTTAACACGCCGCTGAATGCCACCACGCCGCTGTTTTATATAGCTAACACCGCTTCCAACAATCTCACGGTGAACACCGTGGACGCGACCGGCGCCATTGGCACAGCGCCCCTGACTGTGCCTGTTGCCACCGGCCCCATTGATCTGGCCGTGGACCCTTTGGGCAAATTTCTTTACGTGGCAAATAACGGATCGAGCACTGTATCGGTTTTGAATGCGAACATTACCGCTGCCAATACCACTACAGCCTTGATTTCTACCTCTCCAACAGGCGGTGGGCCGGAATCGATTGTGGTGGTGGGACATCCGTGAGGAAGAGCGGATTTTGGTAGTTGGTTCGGCGATCGGGAAGAGATCTACCGCGGATCAACGCGGATGAGCGCGGATCAGAACCAGAACAAAGGTTCACAGCCGAGGATTTTCTTGATCAGTGTGATCCATCTTCATCAGCGGTAAGTCTTGTTTTACAGTCCCGCATCGTTCGCTGAAAGTTTTGAAATCGCCGACCAATCAAGTTCTTCCATACCCTGACCCAGCGCGGCGAGAAAGCGGTCGCGTATCAGGCTTGCCATCGGCATGGGGACGGCGTTTTCTTCGGCGGCGGCCAGCAGCAGCCGATTGTCTTTCAGGCCCAGCGGCAGCTTGAATCCCGCAGGCTCAAACTTCTGTGAGTTAATCAGCGCGCCATAGGTCTTATAAATAGGCGCGTTGAAAAGCGAGTTGGTCAGAATCTCATGGAACAAATTGGCGTCAAGCCCGGCCTTGCGCACCAGGGCAAAGCTTTCCGCCAGACCTTCAATCACGGCGGTGATCAGGAAATTTCCGGTGAGCTTCATCAGGTTCGCGCCGGGCGCGTCGTCTCCGGCGATGAAAGTTTTCTGGCCGATGGCGTCAAACAGCGGACGGCAGCGCTCAAGCTGCGCGGCTGGTCCGGCCGCCACGATAAATAGCTTGGCGGCGGCCGCGGCTTCAGGGCGTCCAAAAACCGGAGCAGCGACGTAATGTTGCTTGCGCTCAGCGTGCGCAGCGGCAAGCC
>DASXIL010000091.1:0-10059 GCA_036497985.1 Candidatus Angelobacter sp.
GCGCGCTGAAAGAAGATGTTGAATTTAATTCCAAGGAGATCTTTGACCTCGCCATGCAGGGCGATGCGCAGGCCCGCGCAATTTTTGAGCGCGTTGGCCGGGCGCTTGGGACCGTGCTTGCTGACATGGTGAATATCTTCAATTTCCCCATGTATGTGATTGGTGGCGGAGTATCCAGCGCCTGGGATGCGTTTGCTCCGTTGATGCTGGAAACCGTAGGCAGAAATTCATTTGTCTATCGAGCTACTGCGCCCACTGAAAACGTACAGGCCGGCAACGCGCCAAACCGCTCCGTCCACGGCACCATGATCACCAAAGCCGCGCTCGGCGGCGATGCAGGATTGGTTGGGGCGGCCCGCCTGCCGATGATCGCCGGCTCTATGCGCCCGGTGGGATTCAGTAAAGCATAAAGGTGGGCCGCTCAACGCGCCGTACTAAGCGGTTTCTCATCCAAATGGCGGGCGTGTAAGTTATATTTCCAACGTGGAGACGCAGCAGCCGCACAGCCCGTCGCACATCACTCCTGACCCGGTGCCGGAACCTTCAGCCGGCCCGCAGTCAGGATTTTTCAGCGCCTTTGCCATCAACCCTGCGCCTCTCAGGATCTCGCGCGATTACCGCCTGCTTTTTCTCAGCCAGACAATTGCATTCTTCGGTTCGATGATGAGCTTTGTGGTCCTGCCATGGCAGATGTACCAGCTCACGCATTCGTCACTGATGGTTGGTCTGCTCGGCGTCACCGAATTTGTCCCTACCATCACCATGGCGTTTGTTGGCGGCGCGCTGGCTGACTACGTGGACCGCCGCCGCATGGTGCTCATCACAGAATTGCTCATGGCTGTAAGCAGCGCCGTGCTTGTTCTGAATTCACTGCTTTCGCGGCCTCAAGTCTGGGTGCTTTTTGTGTGCGCCACGGCCATTGCAGGATTGAACGGCCTCAAGCGACCATCTCTGGAAGCGCTCACGCCACGGCTGGTGCCGGCAGAACTAATGCCCGCGGTATCAGCCTTGCGTGCGGTGGGCGGCACGCTGGGAGGCGTGCTTGGACCCGCGCTTGGAGGAGTCCTGGCTACCGCCGCCGGCCCTGCTGTTGCATATTCCATTGATCTCGGCACCTTTGTGATTTCACTTGTTGCGCTGTGGATGATGCGGGCCACTCCGCCTCCACTCAACGCTGACCGCCCTAGTTTGCGATCTCTCTTAGAAGGTTTGCGCTATGCCCGCAGCCGGCCGGAACTGATGGGGACATACCTGATCGATATGAATGCGATGTTTTTCGGCATGCCCATGGCATTGTTCCCGGCCATTGCAACAAAATTTGGTGGAGCGTCCGTGGGATTGCTCTACGCTGCGCCATCTGTGGGCGCATTCTTCGCCTCCGTCGCATCAGGCTGGTCGGCGCGGGCCCATCGCCACGGAATGGTGGTGACGATTGCCGCCGCTATCTGGGGCGTAGCGATCATAGCTTTTGGATTTGCAGACCGGCTCTGGCTGGCTCTGCTGTGGCTGGCCGTAGCGGGCGCGGGAGACATGGTGAGCGGTCTGTTTCGCATGACTATATGGAACCAGACGATTCCTGATCACCTGCGCGGACGGCTGGCGGGCATTGAGATGGTCAGCTACATGTCCGGGCCAATGCTTGGCAACGCCGAGGCAGGCATTGTCGCCAGCCTGTTCAGTATTCGCACGTCTGTGATTTCAGGCGGAGTTCTGTGCGTTTTAGGCACAGGGCTGCTGGCGGTCATTTATCCCGCCTTCTGGCATTACGACGGACGCGCCGGGTTACTCCGCAAGCAAAGAGAAGAGGCGGAGCGTGCGGCGATGGTTGGCCCTGCTTAAAATTACCGCAAACAATTTTCATACGGAGTTGATTCCGATGACAATCCGCATCCATCCGGCGAATCGTGCCGACCTTCCGCGATTGACCGAGATCTACAACCACTATGTAGTTCACACTCCGGTCACATTTGACGTTGAGCCGTACACGGTGGAGCAGCGCATAGCGTGGTTTGAGCAGTTCGCTTTGACCGGGCGATACCGACTGGTGGTGGCCGAAGAAGATGGCCTGGTGCTGGGATATGCCGGCACCACGCGTTTCCGTCCCAAAGCTGCGTATGACACAACGGTGGAAACCACGGTTTATAGCAGCCATGAAAGCGTGGGCAAAGGGATTGGCAGAAAGGTGTATGCCGGATTGTTCGATGCGCTGGCTGGTGAAAATATTCACCGGATTGTTGGTGGTTACACGCTGCCGAATGACGGTTCAGCCAGGCTGCATGATTTTTTTGGCTTTAAGAATGTAGGGATTTTCAGCGAAGTCGGTTACAAGTTTGGAAAATACTGGGACGTGCAATGGACAGAGCGGCCGTTGCGCCTGGCTCCATAAACCACTAAGAATACAGAGGAACACCGAGTGCGTAATCTTCAAAGGCAAAACCTTCGTGTTGCTTCGTGTCTTCTGGGGTTATGAATTTTCCAGTAACTGGTGAGCGACAGAGCAATACAGCTCTACCGCTTGATGCAGCTGCTTTTTGGAAATGTATTCACGCTCGGTGTGCGCCACGTGAATCGATCCCGGCCCCAGCAGCACCGGAGTACCCCAATTGGTGAGCGATGGAATGTCAGTGGTGAATTTTGCCACCATGCTCTCAATGCCAGGGACAGAGCGCAGCTTTACGAATGGACTCTCCAGGACGAACTCAACCTCGGTCAGGCCGGAAACTTTTTCCGTGATTTGCTTGCGCAAGTCGTGGGAGGCGCCTACCAACCGATAGAGAAGTTGCGCTCGAGCATGATCAGAGATGACGTTCGTTGCCCGGCCGCCTTCAATGATCCCGATGTTGAGGGTTGATGGGCCAAATTCAGGATGGTGAGGCAATTCCATGGCGCGCAGGCGCTCCAGAGCGGTGAGCAGCTTGTCAATGGCGGATTCGCCCAGTTCAGGGTACGCAGAGTGTGCCATCTTGCCGTGCGCCGTCAGCAGAACGCGGAGCACGCCCTTGGACGCGGTGGCAATCTTATTTTCCGTGGGCTCTCCGTTGATCAGGAAGCGGCTGCCCAGCGGATTCTCATTCGCGACTTTCGCTCCCTGGCTGTCGCGCTCTTCACCAACCAGAAACAGCATTCCGATAGCTGCGCCTTCTTTGCGCAAATGCCGGCATGCGGCAATCTGCGCGGCGATGATGCCCTTGGCGTCACACGAGCCTCGACCGTAGATGTTGTCGTTGTCTTCGGATGAAGAAATAAACGGCGGAACCGTGTCCATGTGCGTGGAGAAAACAAGGTCCGGCTTCTGGCCGTCGATGGTAGCCAGCACATTGAACCGTTCATGGGCCACGGGCATTTTGTGGGTGGTGTAACCCATGTTGGAAAGCACGTCGTAAAGCTCCGCGCCCACGGCGCCTTCATTGCCGGAGATGGATTCAATGTCGATGAGCCTGCGGGTTAGGGCGAAGGGGTCCATTTTCTTCAGTGGACAGGATAACAAGCTTTACCACAGAGGACACAGAGGAGCACGGAGGGGACAGCAAATTACAGGGGCTTTCGTTCGAGTTGAATCCTTTCGAGTATCTTCCTTCATACAACCATATAGAGGCTCAAAGCCCCTCCGTGTTCCTCCGTGCCCTCTGTGGTAAAAGAATAACGTGGCCAACGGAATCAAATCCTTCTTTCTCAATGGGCCCGTGGGGCGGCTGGAAGCTTTGCTGAATGAAGGCCAGCCCGATGCGACGCATGCCGCGCTGGTCTGCCATCCCCATCCTTTATTTGGCGGCACCATGCATAACAAGGTCGTCTATCACGCCATGAAAACGCTGAGCGGCTTCGGCTTCCCTGTGCTGCGCTTTAATTTTCGGGGCGCCGGCCTGAGCGATGGCGAGCATGATCGCGGACATGGAGAGCAGGAAGATGTTCGCGCTGCGCTGAACTGGCTTGATTCCACGTTTCATCTGCCTATAATCTTCTGCGGATTTTCTTTTGGCGCGGCCACGGGGTTACGCGTCGGCTGTGACGATCAGCGTGTGGTTGGATTGATCTCGCTGGGCACGCCAGTCGGTGTGGAAGGCCGGACATACACTTACAAGTACCTGCCAGATTGCACACGGCCAAAGCTTTTCGTCAGTGGATCACGCGACCAATACGGTCCACCGGAGAGTCTGAAGCAAGTAGTTGACGCTGCGCCGGAGCCGAAGGAAATGGTGATTGTGGAAGGTGGCGATCATTTTTTTGAAGGCCATCTGCCGGAGATGCAGGCGGCGATTCAGTCATGGGTGAGCAGGCTCTTCGCGCCGGGCCGTCAGGCGGAAGCCAGCTGATGTCCATCGCCCACAGCATGCGCTCAGCAGCACGCGAAATCTTTCTCCACGCTCTGTCCGAAGCCAGCATTGAAAAAGCCTTTGACCGCCAGGTGCATTACCAGCGCGGTGTGCTGCGCATATGCGATGACCTGTACGACCTCAAATCTTACAGTCGCGTGGTGTCCATTTCCTTTGGTAAAGCAGCACATCGCATGGCTGAGATTCTGGCGCGGCAGGTTGGCGCAACAGTGGAAGGGATTATCGTGGACCCCGACCGGCATCCCTACCAGCTTGCGGGATACCGATACTTCGCCGGCGGCCATCCCCTTCCGAATGAAGAGTCCGTACGCGGGGCCGAAGCAATCTTGAAAACGCTGGGCGCTCTGAATCCGCACTCGCTTGTCATCTTTTTGATCAGCGGCGGCGGATCGGCTGCGGTGGAAAAACCGGCGGACTCGGAGATCACGCTGCCTGATCTGGTCGCGACGTACAAAGCGCTCGTAAATTCCGGAGCACCCATCGCACAGATCAACGCTATTCGCAAACACCTTTCCGCGGTCAAAGGAGGACGCATGGCGCAAGCCGCGAACGGCGCGCAGCAGGTTTCCATCATGGTTTCTGACGTGCCGGAAAATGCGCTGGATTCTCTCTCCTCCGGGCCAACCATGCCCGATGCCAGCACCGTGGAAGATTGCTACCGCATCGCGCATGAGCACAATATGCTGCCGGATTTCCCGGCTTCCGTGCGCGAGTTGTTTGAACGGCGCGCGCTGGATGAAACACCCAAGCAGGATGACGCGGCGTTTGTTCGCTCACGCTGGTGGAAGGTGCTGTCCAATGAGACGGCGGAAAAGGCGGCGGCCGCTGCCGCTGCACGGCATGGGTTCGCCGTGGAGATCGACCACAGCTGTGACGACTGTGATTATGCCCGCGCAGCGGATTATCTGCTGGACCGGCTGCGTACCTTGCGAAAGGGCGTGGCCAAAGTCTGCATCATTTCCGGCGGCGAGGTCACGGTGAAAGTTCCGTCAAACGCCGGCGCGGGCGGACGCAACCAGCATTTTGCTCTTTACTGCGCGCAGAAAATTGCCGGCGAGAACATTGCGGTGCTAAGCGCTGGAACAGATGGAATCGACGGCAACAGCCCGGCAGCGGGTGCAGTGGCCGATGGCACCACGCAGGAGCGCGCGCATAAGGCTGGGCTCGACGCGGCTGCGCACTTCAACGGCTTCAATTCATTTCCACTGTTTGAAAAGCTGGGCGATGCGGTCCAAACCGGGCCGACCGGGAACAATGTGAGGGATTTGAGGGTGCTTCTGGCGTGGTGAACGAATTTAGTAATTGGATAATTTGGTAATTGAGTAATTTAAAAATGCAATGGTGAGAAGATTTTCAATTACCCAATTGCCAAATTACTCATTTACCAAATCTATCCTCACCAACTGCAGCACCACGTACAGATGATGGGCTTCATGCACCAGAAAGAATTCCAGCCACAATGAAAGGCTCATCGCGCCGAATTTAGGATGAACTCCGATGCGCTCAAAATCTTCTTCAGTGAGAGACCGCAGGCGGGTCATCAGCTTGGCGCGCATGGAAGAGATTCGCACCAGCAGTTGAGGGGTGGGCAGGTCTTTCCATGCTGGCCATTCAGGATCGTCTTCCGCGCGATAGCGGGGAAATTCCGGAGCCTGCTCACTGAGAATGCGATCAATGCGCTGAAGAAATATCTGGTGATAGCGCGTGAGATGCGCGAGCTGCTCGTGAGCTGACCATTTGCCGGTGATTGGCTTCGCGCTGAGCGTCTCTGCGGAAACGCCACTTAAAGTTACGGCCAAAAAATCCTGTAGCTGTGTTTCACAGCGCTGAAGACGCGTTGAATTTGAGTTGGTCACCGGCAGTTTTCAAAGACGGAAGATAGCAGCCGTTTTGGTGCTCAGGCGTTCCAGGTAAACCCGCAATGGCCGCAGGTAGTCGGTTTGCGGCCAGCCAGCAATGAAAGCAGACCAACGGGAAAGAAGCAAATACTTACGACAATCGTCCATGTGGGATAGCCTGCACGCTCCGTCATGGTATTGCACTTGGAACACGAAATCGCCGCCATTCATCCTCCTTTAGAGCACTCTGTAGACCCAAACGACGAGCAATAGTATCACCGAGAGGTTCGAACCGTACCGCGAAATCGACGACACGAATACAGCCCCTTGAGGTAGCGCAATGGCAAATGGCCGCGCGACGATCTGAAAGGAAAAGAGCAGCGCAACGCCGATTCCAGCAGGGTTTGCGAACCATGCCTTTCCCAGATCTAATCTGAAAGCCGCCATCACCGAATGCGAAATGCCACAGCCAGGACAAGGAATCCCCAAAAGCTTTTTCATCAGGCAGAAGTGGGGCACGTGCGGTACTAATGGGACCAACAGCAAAACGACCAATGTGGAAATCAATATGGCGAAATGACGCTGGCTCCGTTCAGGGACACGGAGCTTTGCGAGAATCCAACGTGGGCAAAAATCAATCTCCATCTGAAACCTGTTCAAGACTCTTACAGGGGGCCGGGTGACCGATTGCATGATATCGTGTGCGCCAGTCCGCACAGTAGCCATAGGGGTCCCTCAGTCCGTTCGAAAGGAAAAAATCTACTTCTTCTTCGGGACCAGCTTTAACTCATCGGCGGCAAGGATTTTTCTCATCTGGTTGCGGGCATGGATAGACCATGGACCAACAGTATCGAGACGAGTATAAGCCTGCCAGTGATTGAGGGCTTTGCGCGGCTGGCGGGCTTTTTCAAAAGCCAATGCCAGGTTGTAATGCGCGTCAGCGTAGGTCGGGGCCAGTGAGATGGCGGATTGATATGCACGAATGGCATCCGGCAGGCGGCCGGTTTCGTCGAGCACGTTGCCAAGATCGAAATAAGCCAGCGCGTAGCGCGGATCAACCTCTATGGCCTTGCGATAGAAGCGCTCGGCCTGCGGGTAATCATGGCGGTTGTAAAAAAGCGTACCCAGATTGATATAAGCGGCGGCGTGCGTGGGATCAAGGTCAACGCACTTCTTGTAACTGTCAATCGCTTCGCCTTGCGTGCCGGGATCTTCTTCCAGTGCGACGCCACGCGCAAAAAACTCGCTGGCGGTTTCAGCGGCGCGCATGGCGTGGATCTTGTGTGATTCCACTACATCGCGCTGGTTGAAATCCATCACGAACTGCCCGGCCAGCGGCTCAACCGCGGAGCCCTGATGGCGAAAGACGACGCGCGACTGGCTGGCAAACGTCCCCATTTCCATCAACGGGTTTTCCATGCCGGCAACCTGTCGCATGGCGCGCAACGATTCAAGAATCACGGCAGAGCGCACGCGCTTGGCGCGGAGATCACGCAATTTCTTGATTTGCAGGAGGTCAAAAAAGGAATAGGAATCGACTGCAGGCAACAAACCGGCTTTTTCCCAGCCTGCCAGCTGCCGAGCTGTAATGCGAAGGATCCGCAGAACGTCTGATCGATCGTATCTTTCCACTCGTGGCCTTTGGAAGTACGCTGTGTTTCTTCCTAGTACAGAATATTATGCGAAAGACCGGGCAGAAATAGCAAGAGGAAATCTCCGCAAAGTGTGGAAAACTCACCCGTTTAGTCAACCGGTCGTGATCGTGGAGCAAATCGCTCGGGCTTTACGACGCTGCAACTCTCTCTTAGAATAGAAATACTTCTTTGAAAGGCAGACGTAGCTCAGTTGGTAGAGCAGTCGATTCGTAATCGACAGGTCATCGGTTCAAGTCCGATCGTCGGCTCCATCGTTTTGTGCCGCTTCGCGGCAAACCGCCGGCGGTCCACGAGAAAACCCCTTTCGGCGGCTGTAGTGTCAGGATTCCTGGGGTTATTCGACTCTCTCATACTGGCACCCGGACTCGGTCATCATGGCAGATTCAAGCGGCAATCTTTGGGTTGAGAAACTTTTCAATCAAACCAATTCAACTAAACCAGCCGCTGCGATAAACAATCCACCAGCAAAGGACGAGCAGGGGCAGGGTGAGCGCCAGGTTCCACCACAGTGACGGCAAGAGCAAGCCCATCACAACGCCCAGAACGGTGAAGAGCAGCCAGAACATCTTTTTTTCCATCAGAAAAGACCTTACCACGGCGAGACCGCACGAGATCGCCGTCAGCGCTCTTGATCGGGAAGAACAACCTAACCGAACCTTACCGCGGATTTGCGCGGATGATCGCGGATCAGAACCAGAAGTGCGAGGTTTGGTAAAGTAATTGATTCATGCTCGATTTAGCTTACGTCCGGGAAAACCTTACTCAGATTGAAGAGATGCTCCGCCGGCGCGGGATGGATCCGGCGCAGGTGCTGAGCGGATTCCGCCAGGTGGATGAAAAACGCCGACAGCTGATCACGCAATCTGAAACGCTGAAGGCGCAGAGGAACCGCGCGTCAGAGGAGATTGCCAGACTGAAGAAGGCTGGGCAGGACGCCTCCGCGCAAATGGAGCAGACCAAGGCGCTGCGCACGCAGAGCGACGAACTGGAAAAGCAGGCCGGAGAGATCGACCAGGAAATGCGCGCCATGCTGGCTGGGATTCCCAACATGCCGCATGAGTCAGTGCCGGTGGGGCGCTCGGCTGACGACAACAAAGAAGTCCGCAAATGGGGCAAGCCCCCGGAATTCAACTTTACGCCCAAGCCGCACTGGGAACTAGGCGAGCAGCTAGGCATCCTGGACATGGAGCGGGCAGCAAAGCTCAGCGGCGCGCGCTTTGCCGTCTATTGGGACATGGGCGCAAAGCTGGAGCGGGCGCTGGCCAACTTCATGCTTGACCTGCACACCAGCCAGCACGGCTATACGGAAGTGCTCACGCCGTACATGGTGAATTCTGCGTCAATGTACGGCACAGGGCAGCTGCCCAAGTTCTCCAGCGATTTGTTCAAGATCGATGACCACGACCTGTGGCTGATTCCCACGGCGGAAGTGCCGCTGACAAATCTTTATCGCGACGAGACGATTGACGCCGCGCGGCTGCCGCTTTCCGTAACGGGCTACACTCCATGTTTCCGCAGCGAGGCTGGATCGTATGGCAAAGACGTGCGCGGAATTATCCGGCAGCACCAGTTTCAGAAAGTTGAGCTGGTAAAGTTCACGCGTCCGGAGCAGTCTTACGAGCAGCATGAACAGCTTACGCGCGATGCCGAAAGCATCCTGCAAAAGCTGGGGCTGCATTACCGAACCATGCTGTTGAGCACCGGCGACATGGGGGCAAACTCCGCCAAAACATACGACCTGGAAGTGTGGCTGCCGGGACAGAATCTTTATCGCGAGATTTCTTCCTGCTCAAACTTTGAGGCGTACCAGGCGCGGCGCGCGAATATCCGTTTCCGTCCGGAAGGCAGCAAGAAGAGCGAGTACGTACACACGCTGAACGGCAGCGGACTGGCGATTGGCAGGACATGGCTGGCGATCCTGGAAAATTATCAACAGGCCGATGGCAGCGTGGTGATCCCGGAAGTGCTGCGGAAATACGTAGGAGCCGAGCGAATCACGCCGAAGAAGTTCTAGAAAACTTACCACTGATTAACACTGATGACACTGATCTGCGAGAATCGCCGGAATCGCACGTAATCGGGAACCCAAAAACCTACCGCGGATAATCGCGGATCAAAATCAAAAACTTACCACTGATTTTAAATCGGGTGATCGGGTGATTCTATGAAAGGGGAAGTCAAGAGAAATATTTCCCCCACGACTGGCGGCGGGGGATTCACGCGGCATCCAGC